>NZ_JAPWCA010000002.1:0-187117 GCF_041433725.1 Gemella sp. 27098_8_155 | reverse complement strand
CTAAGAAAAATAATACTAGATCTAAAAATTCAAAAAAAGTTGAGGCTAAAGAGCAACAAAATAGCTCGAAACAAGTAGTACAGAATATTAATAATGAAAACAAAGCTAAATCTCAACAAAATAAATCAAAAAAGTTAGCTAAAATTCGCATTACTCCATTAGGAGGGGTAGAAGAAGTAGCTAAAAATATGTATATGGTAGAAATCGGTGACGAAATTTATGTTCTTGATGCAGGTTTAATGTTCCCTGAAACAGAAATGATCGGTATTGATGCTGTTATACCTGATATTAGTTACTTAGTTAGAAATAAACAAAAAATTAAAGGAATATTTTTATCAAATGGTCACGTAAGTTCAATGGGGGCAGTTCCTTATATTATCGATAAACTAAAATGTCCTGTTTATGGTTCTAAGTTAACAATTGATTTATTAAAAAATCATCTTAAACAATTAGGAATAAAAAGAAGAATTAAGTTTTACTATGTAAAAGATAACAATAAATATGATTTCAATAATGCTAGTGTTACATTCTTCAAGACAACATATTCAATGCCTGATTCTTTAGGTATTTGTATTGAAACTAGTCAAGGTAATATTGTGTATACTGGTGAGTTTAAATTTGACCAATCAGTAAGTAAAGAATATAAATCTGATATCGTAAAAATTAGTACATTAGGTCAAAAGGGTGTTCTTGCTTTACTAAGTGATTCAAGTAATGCTAACGTTAAGGGATATAATGTTCCTGAGAATGAAGCTGCTGAGCAAATTGATAATGCATTTTATCAAGCGAATAAACGTATTATAGTAACATGTTATGCTTCTAACTTTTTAACAATCTCTCATATTGTTAGAGCAGCACTGGCTCAAAATAGAAAAATTTTACTTTTAGGTCAAGCTATTGAAGCATCTATCAATACTGCAAGAAATATGAATTACTTACAAATTGAAGATAGTAACTTAATTTCAATTGAAGAATTAAAAGACTATCCACAAAACGAAGTATGTATTCTTTCATCTGGAGATCAAGGAGAACCAATTGAGGCGATGAAAAATATCGCTGAGAAAAAAGTTAATGGAATTCAGATTGAATCTGGAGATACGATTATGGTTGCTGCGACACCATCTCCAAATATGGAAGTAATGTTATTCCAGACACTAAACCTATTAGTTAAACTTGGAGCAAATGTTGTTACAGCTTCTAAACGTCTACATGCTGCAAGTCATGCAACAAAAGAAGAACTAAAAATGATGTTAAACATGCTTATGCCTAAGCATTTTATTCCAGTTCAAGGGGAATTTAGAAACCTTCGCAAACATGCAGAAATTGCTGCAGAAACTGGTGTAGCTGGAGAGAATATTCACATTTTATCTAAAGGGACAACTTTGGAAATCAGTGGAAGTAAGTCAAAAACTTTACAAAATAATATTCCAGTAGGGAACATATTAGTTGATGGTCGCGGAATAGGTGATGTAGAAGATAGTGTTCTAAAAGATAGAAAATTACTTTCTAATGATGGAATTTTCGTAGCTTCATATGCAATTAGTAAAAAAGAGAAAACTTTAGTAGGAAAACCAGTTATTCAAACAAAAGGTTTTGTCTATGTTAAAAAGAGTATGGAACTGATTAAAGAAGCGGAAGAAAAAGTAATTGAGTATTTAGAAAATAATCCAATTAAGAGTATTAGAGAATGTGCAGCTGTTAAGGCTGAGATAAGAAGTATGTTATCTAGCTTACTATATGACAATACTAAGAGAAAACCAATAATAATAATTAACTTTTCATTAGTATAATAATGAAAATATAACGGGAAATTAAAATAGGGTAGGTTCAATTGATATATTAAAAATTTAATTGACACTAACCCTATTGTTCCCGTTTTTAGTCTATTAAAAGGGGTGAAAAAATGTCTAAAGTTATTGCTCATATTGATATGAATTGCTTTTATGCAAGTGTAGAAGAAAAATACAATCCTGAATTGAAAGGGAAACCTTTAGCAATAGCAGGAGAAGTGAAAACAAGACATGGAATAATTGTAACCTCTAATTATGAAGCGAGAAATTTAGGGATAAAAACTACAATGCGTGTAGGAGATGCTAGAAAGATTTATCCTAATATTAAAATTCTTCGACCTGATATGCCGAAATACCAGCAGGAATCAAAGATGATTTTTGATCTAGTACGAGAATATACAGATAAAATTGAGATAGTTTCTGTTGATGAAGCCTATATAGATTTAAGTGATTTTCATGAACCAATAAAAGTAATAGCCACAATACAAAGAAGAATATATAAACAATTAGGAATGCCTTCATCGGTAGGAGTATCTTTTAATAAATTTTTCGCGAAGATGGGTTCGAATTTGAAAAAACCTCTAGGATTTTCAATTATAAATAATAAAAATTTTAAGGACATTCTTTGGAATTTGGATATTGGTGAAATGCACGGTTGTGGGAAAGCTTCTACAAAAAAACTTAAAAATATTGGTATTAATACTATTGGTGATATTGCTGAAGCGAATGAGGTGATTCTACACAGTCTATTAGGTGTTCAAGGTTTAAGATTAAAGAATAGGGCTAATGGAGAAGGTAGCGATGAACTAAAATATACAGTTGATAGAAAATCAATTGGAAATTCAAAAACATTCACAAATGATTTAATAGATGAAGACGATATTTTAAAAGAAATTAAGAAATTAAGTGAGAAAGTGAGTTCTAGGGTTCAATCACGTAACTATGTAGGAAACAATATTTCAATCATGGTGAGGTTTAGTGATTTTAAAACTATTACTAGATCTAAAAAAATTCCAGAATTTATATCTAGTAAAAATGATATTTTTAATTACGCATGGGAACTTTTACTGGAACATTATAATTTTTCACAAGGTGTTAGATTGCTTGGGGTCTCGCTAAATGATATTAAAAAGTCAAAAGAACTCAAGGTACAACTTGATATTTTTGATAAGAAAGATTACAAAGAAGAAGAAAGACTAAGAAAACTTTCTAAAAAGTTAAAAGCTGAATTTGGTGATAAAATAATAACCAACTTTGAAAATATAGAAAAAAAAGAAAAATCTGTTATTACAACGAGTTTTAGTAAGGATTTTCTTGATTAATAAAAAGGAGAAATGATGTTAGCAATTAATAAAAGATTAAAATTAGTAGCTGAATATGTTGAAAATAGAAGGCTTGCGGATATTGGTAGTGATCATGCATATTTACCTATTTTTTTGGCTAAAAACAATAAAATTGATTTTGCGGTAGCTGGAGAAATAGTTGAGGGACCGCACAAAGTATCAATAAAAAATGTACAAGAAGAAAACCTTGTAGGAGTTATTGATTGTCGTAAAGCTGCCGGTCTAGATGCTATAGAATTAAGTGATAATATAGAAGTAATTACAATATGTGGTATGGGTGGTAAGCTAATTGCTGATATTTTAGAAAAAGGAAAAGATAAATTAGCAAATAAACCAAATCTAGTATTACAACCTAATGTTGGTGAAAACTTCGTTAGAGAAAAGTTACAAGAATTAGGATATGAAATAACTGCGGAAAATATTATCGAAGAAGACGGTCATATTTATGAAATTATAGTAGCTAAACCAGGAGTTATGAATTTATCAGAAGATGAAATAAACTTTGGAAAATATTTGTTAGTGGAAAAGAATGAGTTATTTGTAAAAAAACAAAAATTAGAGCTCTCTAAAATTGAGTATATTTTAAATCAACTTGAAAAAGCAACAGAAATTCAAGAGAATAAAGTGGAAGAATTTAAAAATAAATATAAAAAAATATTAGAAATTATTTCATAATGATTTATTTAAGAGGAGGGAAGGTATGTTACAGTCTTTACGTGATGAAAAAGAAGCTAAAATGTTATTGAATTTTAGTATGAAGATAGCTAAAAGTATGTTGGCATATGGAGCTGAAGTATATAGAGTAGAAGATACTGTAAATAGAATTTATAGATCGTTTGATAATATAAAAGCTGCAAATAGTCTAGTGACATATAACTTTGTAATTGTCTCTTTTGTTTATGATGATAATACTTATACTGCGATGAGAAGAGTCGTATTAGGAGATCGTGATTTAGAAAAAATTGCGCTATTAAATGATATCTCAAGAAGAATGGTAATGGGTGGTTGTACTTTAGATTATGCCTTCAAAAAAATGAAGGAAATAAAGGCTAGAAAAAGATATTCAAATGCTTCTGTGATTATTGCTTTAACCTTATCGGGTCCTTTTTTTGCGATAATGTTTGGAGGAACGTTTAAGGATAGTTTATACGCATTCTTTATTATGGCAATAGAAGCTATGTTTTTGACTTTAACTGCGAAATATAAACTTACATCTTTTGTGAGTAATTTTTTAGGGGCATTTATAGCTACCATTTTGGTAATGGTGTTAAACAAGTTTTTCTTAATACATAATCCTTTTAGTATTATTATTGCGGGGTTAATGCCGCTTGTTCCTGGAGTACAGGTTACCAATGCTGTACGTGATTTTATGGCTGGTGATTATTTATCAGGGATGATTGGAATACAGGCAGCAATCTTTGTATCTACAGCTATTGCACTTGGTGTGGTTATGGGATTGAAATTGGTGTAAGGAGAAATTTATGGAGAATAATGTTTTTATACAATTTATTGCGGGTTTTGTAGTTAGTGTAGCATTCGCAATTTTCTTTAATGCGCCGAGAAAATCATTGTTTACTTGTGGACTGATTGGAGCTATCGGTTGGTTAATTCAAGTGGTAGTTAACTTGTTATTAGCAGACGTTGTTGTGAGTAGTTTTTTAGGTGCCGTTTGTGTTGGTATATTATCAACAAATGCATCTAAGCTTTTAAAGCTCCCGGCTACTATATTTATTTATACAGGGATGGTGCCGTTAGTGCCAGGATATGGTATGTATAATACAATGCAAAATATAGTAACAAAGAATTATGGTGTAGCTTCAAAAGTGGGGATGGAAACACTCCTTCAGGCTGGAGCAATAGCAATGGGGATACTATTAGCATCTGTATTTTCTTCTTCAATTCAGAGGGTAAAAATACAAAGAAAACGTTAAAAGTGATATAATAAAAGAAAGATTTTATAAAAGGAGATTATTATGGAATATATTTTATACTTTGCAGAAACTTGTCCAGATACTGCACCATTTAAAGAAAAACTAGCAGAATTAGGAATTTCTTATAAAGAGGTAGAAGTTATGTCTTCGTTGAAAAACTTTAAAGAGTTCTTATTTGTAAGAGATACTTACACACAGTTTGAAGGAATAAGAGGAAATATGAAAATTGGTATACCTTGTTTAGTTATTAGTGAAGGTGAATGTATCTTAGAATTAAATGAATTAACTAAGTTAAAATAATAAATGTTAGAAAAACTCTAAAATAGTATTTTTGTAGTAGACATTATGTTGAAAAATTATAATGCTACTATATAAAGTACTAATTTGGAGTTTATTTTTGAATTTTTATTAATCCCTTGCTTTTTACATTTAAATTTGATATAATTAAAAAATGCTAGGTGGGGAGTTAGCGGTGCCCTGTACTTGCAATCCGCTTTAGCAAGACCGAATACCGAGATGCGGGTAGAATAGGGAATGTCGAGTCTAACACGTAATGTTGAGACTAAGGCACCTTACGACGCAATACTTATGAACCATGTCAGGTCCGGAAGGAAGCAGCATTAAGTAAGTCTATTGTGGGTGTGAGTTTTTGTCGAGGTTGAGTTGGCGATTAGACTAACGGTTTTTTAATCTATTCAAGTCTCGGTTGCATATAGTATAAATCGATGATATCTAAAAGTAAATTCGCTTTTGGATTTTTTTTGTGTGAAAAAAGAAAAAATATATAAAGGAGAGAACATATGTATCAAGGAAAAAACTTTTCTGAAAGAGCAAGTATTTTTATTAAATTACTATTGCCTGTTTTAGTGTATCAAGTAATTTCATATTCATCTGGTATGATTGGAACGTTCATGGCGGGACACTATAGTCCTACAGATTTAGCTGGTGTGAGTATGGGTGTTAATATTTGGAATCCAATTATGTATACTTTAAATGCAATCGTTTTAGCATTAATTCCGATAGTTTCACAATTGATTGGAAAAAATAAAGAAGAAGAGATACCTACAGTAGTTAGACAATTTCTGTACATAGCTGTAATTATTAGTATTGTTTTAATTGTTGGATTAAATACTTTAGCAACACCAATAGTAGACCAATTAGGTATGGATAGTAATATTGCAGAAATAACAAAGAACTATCTGTTTTATGAAAGTTTTGGAGTGCTATCAATCTTCTTGTATGTAGTTTTACGTTCGTTTATAGATAGTTTAGGATTGACAAGATTATCGATGATAATGATGATAGTGTCTGTACCTGTAAATGTATTTTTTGCGTATAGTTTCATTTTTGGAAAGTTTGGTATGCCAGAGCTTGGTGGAGCTGGAAATGCAATTGCTGTTTCAGTAACATATACAGTATTATTTTTCATCGCATTATTTATAGTACTAACAAACCCTAAAATTAATAAGTATAAAATATTCGAAAAAGAAAAAATTAGATTTGAAAAATGGGGAGAAATCTTTAAGCTAGGAGTTCCAATAGCTCTAGCTACAGCACTTGAGACGGTTGTCTTTTCAACGTTATCTTTAATGGTGTCACGTTTTGATACGACAGTTATTGCTTCCCATCAAGCTGCGTTAAATTTCTCTGGATTTTTATATACTTTACCAGTTAGTGTTGCAAATGCTGCAACAATTATAATAGCATTTCATGTAGGAGCAAAAGACTATAAAATGGCAACAGAGTATACAAAACTGACGGTAATAATGGGAATGATATTTTCAACAATAGCTGGATTAATTGTCTGGTTATTTGATACAAAAATTCCGTATTTATATACTAGTGATAGCGGAGTAATAACTTTAACAGCTAAGCTATTATTATTCGCAATTGGTTTTGCTATTTGTGATTCATTTGCATCAGCACTAGCAGGAGTGCTTCGTGGATACAAAAAAGTTGTACCGATTTGTGTGGTAATGTTTATCGGTTATTATCTAGTAGGTATTCCTACGGCTTATTATTTTGTTTTTAAACAAGGTATTGGTATAGAAGGTTTATGGATAGGTTGGATAATAGGACTTGCAGTATATGCTTTAGGTGTCTTATTCTACTATCTATATATGAGAAGAGGAATTAAGAAAAAAATAAAATTAGCTAAATAGTAAAAATTTTGTAGTAAATTTAAATACTACAAAATTTTTTTTATTTTACTTGTATAATCACTTGACTCTAATTTTGAAAAACTATATAATGTGATTATCAGAACTAGATAAGAAGGAGGAAAGAATATGAACAAAGTATATCCAAAATGGTCTGAGTTACCAGATATTGATTTGTACTTAGATCAAGTACTATTATACGTTAATCGATTAGATAATTCCTCAATTGTCGATGATGATAAGGGTTTAACTTCAGCGATGATAAATAATTATGTAAAAAATGGTCACTTAGATAAACCAATTAAGAAAAAATATAATCGAAAACAATTAGCAAGATTAATAGTAATTACATGTTTAAAAAATGTATTCTCAATTCAAGAGATTAGTAAGACAATAAATAGCTTGACTTCAGAGGGAAGTTCTGAAGAGATGTATGATAATTTTGTTATGTGTATGAATGGAGAGAAGAGAGAGGGACTAGCAGAAGTAATAGTGGCAGCCTGTGATACTGTGAGATTATATAAAAAAACGCATGATCTAGTAGAAAAGTTAAAATAAAATACTTGGAGGTAAATTATGGAGTGGAAAATTGTAGTTGATACTGCTTGCGATTTTAGAGAAATTCCTAATAAAGCTGAGAATGTTACTTATGAGAGAGTGCCATTTTCATTACAAATAGAAGATAAAGTTTATGTAGATACGCTAGATTTAAATATTGACGAAATGATGAAAGAAATATATGCTAGTTCAGAGCCGGCAAGATCAGCTTGTCCTAGTCCAGAGGCATATCTAGCTGCGTATAAAGGAGCAGATAATGTTATAGTTCTAACTCTTACAGGTGGAATGTCAGGAAGTTACAATAGTGCAGTAGTCGGTGAAAAGATGTTGAGAGAAGAAAATTCAAAGGCTAATATTCATATAATCAATACTCTTTCTGCAGGTGGTCAAAATGATTTATTTCTCCTTAAAATAAATGAATTAATAAAAGAAGGATTATCTTTTGATGAAGTTGTTTCAGAAATGACAAAATATCAAGAAAATACGAAACTAATTTTTTCTTTAGAAAAAGTGGATAATCTTGTAAAAAATGGACGTTTATCAAAATTGGCAGCTGCTGTAGTAGGGTTATTAAATATGCGTATGGTAGGAGAGGCAAGTAAAGAAGGAACTCTACATTTACTTCATAAAGTACGTGGTGAGAAAAAGGCGATATCAACTGTAGTTGAAGAGATGATTAAAGCTGGATATAAAGGTGGTAGAGCTGTAATTACACATAGAAATAATGAAAATATTTGTAAAAAGATAGAAGAAAAACTAAAAGAAAAATTCTCGAATGTAGAATTTATTATAGTTCCTACATCTGGAATTTGTAGCTTTTATGGTGAAGAAGGCGGAATGCTTTTAGGATATGAAATATAATCCGTATTTTAGAATAGTATAATTAATATTAAAAAGAGAAGAAGTGTATTACAAAAAACACTTCTTCTCTTTTTGATAAATTTAACTAACTCTGCTTAGCTCTTTTTTTACGTTTTCGAAACTTCCCAATTAAAAAACCAGTCCCTTGACCACAAAGGCTGAAGAATATATACCCTAAACCATAGATAAGAATATCAAAGTTTAAAATGATTAAACATGATATTATATAAAAAATTCCTATAATAAATGAGAAAATATAGCTAAAGTCTTCTTTATTATATGCATATAGAAATGAAATTAGAAAACTAATAACAGGGTATAGGATAATTAATAATAAAATTATCATCCCAGATCTATTTGATATAAAATAAGAACACAGAGGGAGTATTATAAATAAAAAGAAAGAAAAAATTAAATATGGTACTTTTTCTAAAAATTTCTTCATCATCTGCCTCCTAATTATAGTGTTATTCTATCATATATTGGATTGAAAAACAATAAAGAAATAGTTATAATTTAAGCTATAAAATTGAAAACACTTTCTGAATGTGATATTATGAGGTTACTATAAAAATGAGAGGGGATAATATAATGAAATTTTTTATAGATACAGCAAATGTCGAAGATATTAGAAATGCTAATGAATTAGGAGTAGTTAGTGGAGTTACTACAAATCCGTCATTAATAGCAAAAGAAGGACGCGATTTTAAAGAAGTTATTAAGGAAATTACTTCAATAGTAGATGGTCCTATTAGTGGAGAAGTAAAAGCGACTACTACTAATTGGAAGGATATGCTAGAAGAAGCAAGAGAAATTGCAAAAATTCATCCTAATATGGTTGTTAAGATTCCTATGACTGAAGATGGATTAAAAGCTGTAAATGTATTAAAAAAAGAGGGAATTAAAACAAATGTTACTCTAATCTTTAGTCCAACTCAAGCGTTATTAGCAGCTAGAGCTGGAGCGACATATGTTTCTCCATTTTTAGGTAGATTAGATGATATTTCTCATAATGGATTATTATTAATAGAAGAGATAGTGGAAATTTTCGCTAATAATGATATTGATACACAAATTATCGCAGCAAGTGTAAGAAATCAAATTCATGTTACTGAATGTGCTAAATTAGGATGCGATATTGCTACTGTTCCTTATTCTGTAATTAAACAAATGGTTAAACATCCATTAACTGATATTGGAATAGAAAAATTCAAACAAGATTACTATAAAGTATTTGGTGAGTAATCGATAGAAATAGTTTACGTAATATAAAGTTATATTTCTTTAAAAAAATTTAAAAAATTTACACTTTATACTAGAAATATTTATAAAGTAATGTTATAATATATTTTGTTGTATGAAAAAGTTGTTAAGATTAAATTTTATAGGAGGTTATATTAATGCGCGTAAATGTAACATTAGCTTGTACAGAATGTGGTGACAGAAACTACATTACTAAAAAGAACAAAAGAAATAATCCAGACCGTATTGAACTTAAAAAATACTGTCCAAGATTAAAAAAAGTGACTTTACACAGAGAAACTAAATAATAAAGTTAGAGAAGCCTTAAAGTATCAACGTTTAAGGCTTTTTGTTTTTCCACTTGACCCACACTTGACCCACATATTAAAAATTTACGTATTTTGCGAACTTCTTTCCGACCTCTTCTTTTTGCTTTTCCGTTACGTGGGCGTAAATACTCATTGTTGTTTTTAGGTCAGAGTGACCTAATCTTTCTTGTACCTCTTGAATAGTAATACCACTTTCAAAAAGTAAGCTACAATGTGTGTGTCTGAAACCATGTACTTTAATTTCTTTAAACTCGTACTTTTTACAAATACGCTTTAAATTAGCGTTCATAAAATTAAGGTATAAATAAGAGTTTGTTACCTCTTCAGTAAAACAGGGTTGATGTTTCTTTACTCTTGTACCTACCATTAAAAACCTTTCTTTTTGGTTAAATTTCCAACGTTTTAAAATTTTCGCCGTTTGGTCATCAATACTAATACATCTTATACTACTTTTACTTTTAGGGGTTTGCACGACTACCTTTTTATCAGTATTTAATGCTAACGTCTTGTTTATATTAATTGTATTGTTGGTAAAGTCAATATCCTCCCAGTTAAGAGCCTGTAACTCACCTTTTCTAATACCAGTGAAAGCTAACACCCTAAACATTGCAGTTAGTTTTATATCATTCTCATTATCAACTAAAGTAAGAAATTGCTTTAATTCATCTTTAGAGTAATATTTATCCTTATCATCTGAAGTAATATCATCATCTTTCTTAGGTAATAATACATCTTTCATAGGGTTATCGTAAATAACTTTCATCTTAACAGCATAATCTAAAATCATGCTACCATAGATCTTTATTTTTTTAAGAACAGCAAGTGAAAAACTCTTGCTGTAATTGTTAATGATTTTTTGGCAATAAGGTAGAGTAATCTTTTTTAATTGCATATTTTCTAACTTATCAAGTAGTAAATTAAAGATGTGTTGATTAACAAGTAAAGTACTTTCTTTAATGGTATGTTGGTAACCCTCGTACCATAATTCATATATTTCTTTAAATGTTGTAACATCTGTATTTAATAAACCATTATTAGCTATTTCAGTTTTAATCTTAGCTTCGCAAAGTAGAGCTTCTTTTTTAGTTTTAAAACCACGTCTAGTAGTTTCTTTTCGTCGTCCTTTATCGTCTATACCTAGATAAAGTTTTACCATGTAATATTTTTTATTGTCACGTTTATTTATATATTCTTTAATCAATTTTTTCATTTCCTTTCTATCTAGCACATATCAAAGAAATTAATAAATGATTAGGTGAAAATCACCTCATATAATGGACGTGGTAAGACTTTTAAAGGTTAGGTAATGTAATTACACCCTTTGACAATTAGAACGCTTAGAAGCCGTTTAAACGACTCTTCGTTTTAAGTAAGTGTATAAAACCTTGATAAAACAGCATTTATATGGTATAATAGGTGTATAACCTTTAATAAAGAATCTATGTATTAAATCATTTTATTTATTTTTTCATTTTTTTGATCCATTAGCACTAGTAATTATACTGGTGCTTTTTTTATTTTTTGATAGTTTCAATTATTTCATCAACTAACTCATTTTTTATTTGTGTATTTTCAGGTTGTTGAGTAAATTCTGAAATATATTTGTCTATTATCTCATATAATCGTTGATGTAAAGGTTTATTATTATCTGTTTTTAGTTGCTCAACTAGATAATGGAAAACAGGATAGTAATTTACTTTTGCTAGCAAATTATCTTTTATTAATTTGATGAATGATGAATAAAAAGTTATACTATCATTCTCTAATAAAGATATATCTATAGGGCATAATTTGTTATTAAGACTGTTTAAAACCTCTTTAGCTGTTACTAAAGCAGAAATTGTCTCATTTTGATTATTTTCAAGTAACTCAATGTTATAATCAATATATTTTATAATATTTTCTTCAACAATATCAGAGATCAATGCAGAAAATAGTTTAATTAAATAATCTATATCATTAATAGTTACTTCTTTATTGTTATGTTCTCTTTCGAAATCAATATAATCATTGATACCATTTTTAATATCAAACATTTCAAATGTTTTAGGAAATGGAAAACCTACATGTTTAAGTAATATATCAGTATTATTTGATATAAATTCATCTATTGAACCATATAATAATTCATTTACAGTAATATCAGCTATTTTAGATATACTTGCTAATCTTTCTTTGTTAGGGAGCATTTGACCTTGTTCCCATTTTAAAACATTACTTTTACTCACATCGAAAAGTTTTCCAAATGCTTCTAACGTATAACCTTTATTCATTCTAATTTGCTTTATTCTAAGAGCTACAGAATTTTTGTTAGTATTAAATTTCATAAAAAATTCATCCTTTATTCATTATTTATCTAGTTTATATTATATATCATTTTAATTAATTTTTAAATAGTAAAGTTGATAAAAGTTTACTAGAATTTAAAAAATACTATTGACTTTAATTTTTAACCATGATATTATTAATTTGTGAAGTTGAGAAAAAGCAACCTCTTCATTAATTATTTATATTTATCAAGAAAGGAAGTGAATTTTATGCATGGTATCAAAATCAACAAAATACAAGCTTATAGAAAAGCTTTAGGGCTTAAACAACGTGAAATGGCTGATTTACTTAGCATAAGTTTAGTCATGTACAGTAAGAAAGAACGTAAGGAAACAGCTTTTACTGATGTTGAAAAAGTCAAGCTATTAAACTACTTTAAACAGTATTTACCCGATGAAACGATTGATAGTTTATTTTTTTAAGAATGAAGTTGAGAAAAGTAAACTAAAAAACCTTTCAAGTATCAGACGACCAAATCAGACTACTTAAAAGGTTTAAAGACAAGTATTTATCAAAAATACTTTCTTACATTATAACACAAGAAAGGACTTAAGAAGATGAAAAAACTAGTAAATTTCAGGAAAAGATATAATCTAACTCAAAAAGAGGTTAGTAATAAATTAGGAGTATCTCAATCAACGGTTAGTAGTTGGGAATTAAACAAGAGTACACCTAATAGAGAGTTTAACAGCAATATAGATAGAATGATTAGACAATATAAACAAGAAAGTGAAGAACAAGAAATGACTAATGCAGTAATTAAAGTAGACGGGAATACAATTGAAGTAATTAGCGAACAGTTAAACCTATCAGATATCCATAACAAAACAGAATGGACTAGCATTGAATTAGTGGACGTTATAAACCATTTTAGAGCTATAGACGGTAAGAAAACAATGTTACAGCATAAAGATTTTTTAAAAGTCTTACGTGATGAATTTGATACAGAAATCAACGAGGGAAATTTTTCGCCCGTTAGTTACCAAGATAAAAAGGGAGAATTTAGACCTATGTATAAGCTAACCTCTTCACAAGCTAAACAAGTATTAGTTAGAGAGAGTAAAGCTGTAAGACGTGCAGTAATTCAAATGTTAGAGTACTTAGAGAATGAACACAATACTAATATAGTATCAGTAGTTTTAGATAGACAAGAAGCACACAAGCTAGAAAATAGCTTTATAAACGATACTGTAAATAAAATGGCACAACTATTTATACAAATGGATAGTTTGCACGAGAAAAAAGCGTTACTAATGAGAATGGCTAATATAATAGACGGTTCGCAAAGTAATCTATTAATTAAAAACAGTGATTTTTATTAAGAGAGGTAAAGACAATGGAAAACAAAGATCTATACATTAATACTTTTTGTTGTGCAGTAGTATTTATACCATTTCTAACAGCCTTAGTTTATTTACTAGTTATGGTAATGGATAGCATTTATTAAGGAGCGTGATTATATGTTTAGTGAAGCATTTGAACAAGAAATGATTAAGGCAGTACGTGAGATAGTCAAAGACATCTTACAAGACGAAATAAAGCAAGATAAACGATACAACCAAAAAGAACTATGTGAAACCTTAGGAATTGGAGTTGATACCTTATCAGACTTAAATAAACGTGGTTTAAGACCAACTAAAGTTGGTAGACAATATATTTATCTTGAAAGTGAAGTAAACAAGTTTTTAAGAGAAAATACAATTTAAAACAATGAATATCTAGCACATATCAAAGAAGTTAATAAATGAAAGGAGATAATAAAAATGGATAAAAATGAAATCATAAAAAGTATAGAGGAAATAGAACAAAGGTTGGCAAGTTTACAACTTTCAATGGAGTTATTAGCAACTCATACTACTGTAATAAAGGTGCTTACACCTGAGGAATTTAAAAACATAAATATACCTAATGAAGAATTATATAAGTATTGGGACAAAGTACTAGACGGGGCTAACTTACATACTTTAACTAATGCTATAGCTATAAATACATCAGAAGAATTATCTATTTTATGTTATGAAAAACTAGACAAAGTAAAACAAACATTAAAAGAGGTGGTGTAATTTGATTTACAGACAAATAGGGCTTAATACTAGTAAATTAACAGTAGTTGAGCATAAGCATAGCTCACCTTTAGAAGCCTTAGCAAATACACCATTTACCGTTATAAACAAAGATGAAGATAGCGAAAGTTATAAAAAAAATAAATCTTTGAATTTTTTAAGTGGAGATGTGAAACCTAATAAAGATGGAAGTTATACAAGAATTGATAGCAACGTAAACTCAAGAGATTTAATAGTGATCGATATAGAGAAAACGGGTTTAATATCTCAAGAGGTACAAGACATCATACAAGAGAAGTTAGCAGGCTATAAATATGTTTTATACTCAACTATCTCACATGAGCCAAATAACCCCCGTTTAAGGCTTGCATTAGAACCTAATAGAGAAATAGTCAAAGGTGAATATGAACCCACTATAAAGCACATTATGGCTCTAGTAGGTGTTAATTATGATGATAAAAGTTATGGATGGTCACAACCTCAAGGCTTACCGATTGCAGTTGAGGGAAAAGAAACAGTGAGTATTAAACAATTAGACGGCTTACCTTATCCAGTACAAGAAGCAGTTAGGGAAGAAAAAAAGGTTATTACCACTTATTCTAGTAACTCTATTCAACAATTATTACATGATGAAGCCGTTTCTATTATGGAAAGGTATATTGAAAATGAAAGGAATAACTTATTAGAAAGAAATGATAATTATATATCTTGTTTAATGGTTATAGCTAAAAGCGTGGTTACTGGCGAAATAGAATACGATACAGCCATTGTGTGTATGGAAATGTTGGCATTAGGTAATGGAGAATGGAGAGAAAACAACCTAAAAGAGTTTAACGGAGAATTAAAGCGAGCTAATGGCAATGTAAATTATTTCAAGACCCCGTACACCTTTTTAGGTAAGTTTCAAAATACTCAAAGGACGATAACAACATCTAATGTGATTAAAAACGAAACATTAGTAATTGAAACAGATGAAAATGGTAAGGTAATTCGAAGTTTAGAAAACCTAGAAAAAATGATTTTATCTATTACACCTATTGCATACAATGAGTTAAAAGAAGTTATTGAAATAACAGAAAGTAATGGCCAAGTTATACAAATAGTGAAAAGGCATAAGGAACTACTTAGGTCAGCTATTGAAAAAAAGTATAAAATCAAAGTAAATGGAATAGATATAGAAACGGCTTTAGTAGGCGCCAGTGAGCGATATAGATATCACCCTGTAAAAAGCAAAATACTTAATGCAAAGTGGGACGGAATACCTAGAGCAGAAAGCTTTTTTATAGATGTTTTTGGAGTTGAAGACAATGTTTATAATCGTGAATGTACTAGAAAATGGTTATTAGCTGGAGTATATAGAGTCTTTGAACCTGGAACTAAATTTGATGAAATGTTAATAATACATGGTGAACAAGGTTTAGGGAAGAGTACTACTTTTCTAAAATTATCATTAGGCTGTCATTTAGAAACTACTGAAGAAATCAAAGAGGAATTTATGCGGAAAGCCATACGAAGTTGGATTATAGAATTTTCTGAATTAAGTACAATTAAGCGGACTAATAATGATACTGTTAAAGCATGGTTAAGTACTCCTGTTGATTGTGTAAAAAAACTATATGATAGAGATCCTCAAGATTTTCCAAGAAATTTTATAGTTTGCGGAACTACCAATGATAAAGAAATTTTAAAGGATAGAACAGGAAACAGAAGATATTGGTTAATGTATGGAGAGGTAGCAAGAAGACAAATAGATATTAAGGATGTTAAAAAAGAATACATCTTACAGCTATGGAGTGAGGTGTATCAATGGTACGAAAATAAAGAAACGCTACTTATATCAGATGAAACAAAAATTTATATGGAAAAGCTTTCTAGTGGTGCTTTAGAGTATAACCCATTGGAAGAACGTATTAACAGCATTTTAGAAATGCAAGTACCTAATGATTGGCATACCTTATTGAGTAATAACGCTAGTCGTTTTGAGTATTATAACCATGTAAATGATTATATTTCTTTCGGTGCATACGATGATAAGTTTCCACAAGAAACCCAAATAATGGATATTACTACAGGGGAATTACATTTTCTGTTAGGTGATGGAACAAGTTTCAATAGAGATTTAAGAGGTAATACGTTAGCTAAAGAAATAAATAAGGTTATGAATAACTTAACGAACTGGAAAAAGTCAGAAAGTATAAAACGTTCATATAGTGGAAGAGGTTTGAAAGGATTCGTTAGAAAACTCAAATAACGCTTTTACTCTTTTATACGCTTTAAATTTAAAAATAAAGCGTACCTCTTAAACCCTTGATACAACTAACTTTATACACTACTATACGCTTTACTCTTTATTTAATAATAAAAAGTAATATAAGTAATAAGTATATAAATGTAAGAAGATAATTACATAAAATAATTTAACAATAGATTTTTAAAAAAAGTAACGTGTAAAGCGTAAAATATATTGTAAATGCTGTAAAATCAAGGTTTATAGAGTACGCTTTTTAAAAAATGTAAGGCGATATAAAGGGTGTAAAGCGTAAAAATAGAAGATAAATACTTTAGGTTTCCTTAATGATAAGATAATAAAAATGTATGGTGTACACGATAAAAAATCGTAATTTAAAAAAATATATCTTTTCAGTTTACGGCAATAAATTAGAAAAGAACCAAATAAATTTTAAACAAGCAAAGGGATTCTATTTCAAAGATATTAATTAAGTTTAGACAGTGATTACCAACTAATTTCAATTTTGAAAGGAATTAATTATATGTATAAAATCACTAGAATAAAAGAAATATCAATAGAATTTTCAACTATAGTTGAGGAATTAATAAATAGATACATTGATGAAGAATTACAAGAAGACGAGTTCTTGATTGATGTAAAGTATTTTAAAATAAATTATACAGCTTCAAACCTAAATTTTGAAGATCCATTCAAGGTACATTTAATAATTGGTAAGCTAATACAGTAAGGAGTGAACAAATGCAGTTATCAAAAGAAGAACAAACTAAACTAGATACCATAATCGAGCGTTATATGGACGATACGACCTCTAAAGAAGCAATAGCTATAGAAACCTATCTGAATAAAATAAACAACTTAGAACGTGAATTATTGATAGCTGTATACTTTAATTTTTCACGTAAGGCAACTGATGAAGAAAATAAGGTTATTAATGAACATAAAGTGAAATTATTTAATTTGTTATCTGATAAAGGATATATAAAAGCTAACAATAGCTTACCATTAAAGCGAACGTCTAAATCAGAAAGTGAACACAAGATTAAAAGGCTATCTCAATTCAAAAAACTAACGGAAGTGATAACACTTTTACAAAATAGGTTGTATTCACTAGAGCTAGAGTTGAAAACTTATGATAGTGTAACAACCTCAAGTGTTAATATTGAAAAGGTTAATACATCTAAACAAAGCTATAATTTTGGTAGTTTTAAAATTTCTTCTGAAATAGATGAAGTGAAAGAAATTATACAGAGTAAGACTATCGAGTGGGAGAAAGAGAGAGAGTTTTTAAAAGATGTGTTTGAACAAATTAAAGACGTGAAAGAACAGCATATTTTCTACCTTAGGTATATAAACTGTTTGTCGTGGGATGACATAGCCTTAAAGTTTGATAAATCAGAAGCATGGTGCAAGAAAGTTCACACTAGAAATATTAAGGTACTGAAATTATAGAAAGGACGATTAAAGATGAATGAACGAGAACCACCGGAACTTTGAACCGAGAACTAACCGTGAAAAAAACGTCTAAATAAAGAAAGTGGGAATTAATATGTTTGAAGCTTTCAAAACTAAAGATATAATCAAAGACGAACGCGTCAAAAAGTATTACAGGGTTGAAAAAGTACCTTGTAATTTAGGGGGATATAAATATTATATAAAGTGTTATAAATGCGATAATAAGTGTTTGAAAATGTATATAAGTGAAGATAAAAAACTAGTATGCAGAACCTGTATAGGTTTAAGGAAACAGCAATTAAATAGGAAAGTAACTGATCCTAATAGATATTATAATTTAATGCTTAAACAATGTTATAAAGTAGATAAAAATTTCAATCCTAATGATATACCGCTAAATAACTTTCTAGGGTTTCCGTTTAAACCCTCAAGAATGAAGCAAGAGAAGTATTTTGGGATGTTATCGAAATATATATATTACAGGGAGAAGTACTATTATTATTTGAAAATACAAGAAGAACAAAGAGGTGAAAATCATGATTGATAAATTAAAGCAAGAAATTATAGATGAATTAAATAAACTACATTCAGAGAGGGTTCAAAAAGAACAGCTTGAGAAAGCTAAGAATGAGCAAAGTAAAGTGAAGAAGTTAACAATTACTAGAGATGAACTGAAGAGAATGAAATATACAGAACGACTTAAGTTAAAACAAGAGAACCCAGAGGGTTATAAACAATTAGTAGAGGAGAATTTAAAATAATGGATAAAGTACTAAAAGGACACGAGAAAATAAACGAATTAGTAACAAAGTATCATGAGGTAAAAGCAAGCATTGTTGAGGCTATAGCAGAGGTAAAAGGAAAACAAGAACTATTGGTAAATGAAATAGATACGTTGAAGACAAACTCAACAAATAACGTTGCTGATAAAATTGAAGTTACAAAAGAATTAGTTAAAAAGGAAAAAGATGTTAACATATTATATGAAGTAGAAAATCAATTAAACAAGGAGTTGGAAGAGAAGACAAGACCTATTAAAGATGAATTAGCTAGAGAAATAATCACTAATTGGGACACACCAATGCATATTAACTATAGGGAAGTAAGTCAAGATTATAAGTTATTAGATGAAGAGATACAACAAAAAGTTAAGGAATTAGAGGAGAAACATAATGCTTCAGCTAAGGAGAAGACTTTAATTGTTGGTGATATGTATAAAAAAATACACGAAGTATTAACCGATGAAGATTTGATCCTTTATGAAGACGCAGAGAAAAAACTTTGGGTAACCGATGTAATTCCTATTTCAGGGGTTAACCACAAATTAGTAGATTATATAGATAGAATCAAAGAGGGATACTAATATTTTTAATAAGCTTTATTAATTTAAGGTTTATGAACAATGAAGACATCTATTAATAGGTGTCTTTTTCTTTTCACCTAGAAGTGGTAAAAGGTATAAATTACTAAGGTAGAATGTTAAGAAATGTTAAGGTTTGAAATGTATATAGAGGAAAAACAATAATAATGAACAGTGACTATTTCTTTTTCCTTATGAGCGGTAATATGCAGTTATTAGACCGTTTCTGTATGAAAATAGATATAATTACACTAAATTGAGTTGAAACACGTTAAACAGCTTTTAAACAGCAGTAAGAAAAAGCTACTTTTTACTAACAAAAACTACCATTTTTAGAGGTGAAAATAACGTTATTTTACATAAGATATCGGAAAATATCGGAAAAATAACCTATATATAGAATGTTGAGATAGTAGCTTTTAGTTACATAAAATTCTATAAGGTATAGTGTAAAATACTGGAAAATACGGGAATAAAACTCTATATATAGATAAAATTTAAGAAATATGAGTGTTATTCATGTTGTACGGAATGTTGGTAAATGTTGGTATAAAAACATATATAGATAAAAAAACTTGTCAAAACTTGACAAATAAAACCTATAAATGTTGGCAAATGTTGGCATAAAAATCTATATATCTTTAAAATCGGTAGTTTCGGCAGTCTTAAAGGAGTTTTCAAAAACCTTATAAAACCTTAGATAAAATCCTATATAGATCAAAAAGAAGTTTTAAAAGGGGGGATAGTACCTCTCTACCATGTTGTTCGACCTTCACGCCGTCACTGTACATATTTTTTCGTGCGAAAGTAAAATTGTTGGAAAATGTTGGAATAAAATTCTGTATAAGTGAAAATGTTGGAAAATGTGAGTATAAAACCTATATATAATTACTACAAATTACTACATTGAAAACTATATAGATATTAGTGGCAATTAGTGGCATTTAAAGATATATAGCATTAAAAACCTCAGAAAACCTCAGATTAATTTATATATAGGGGATTGATCTATATTGATATTTGTAATAAGAAGATACTACAAATTACTACATTTATTTTTAAAAGATGAAATAACATACAAAACTTGAAAAAACTTGAAATTTATAACCTATAAAGTAATACCATGAATACCGCTTCTTAATGCAGTAAACATATATAAGTGTTTATTTGCTTTGTAAGAGGTCAAGGGGTATAATTACAAGGGAAAGCAACATCAGAACGCTTAGAACGTAAAATACTGAGAGAGTACAAAAGGGCACAAAAATATTAAGACGTAATAAGGAAAGTTGACAAAAGTATAATGTTGATATAAAATAAATATAGAGACAGTAGGTTATTGATGGATATTCCATCAAATTAGCAATTTTAAGAAATCGTCTCGTCCCATTAACGTTAATTAATCTATAGTGATATAGAGGTGTAATAGAAGCACGTTACACCGCTTGGCAGAGCTTAAGAACTGTTCCCTTGCGACAAGCCTAAGAAGCACAACAGTAGGGAGTTAGTTGTTCCACTATCAACAACTAATCGATTGTCCCGTACGGAGACTACTTCCGTTCCGTGCTTATTTTTTTTATCTTTATAAAGGAGGTTGTATGGATAGTGATGCAACATTACAAAGCACATTAGAAGATTATCAAGAAAAATTCTGTAATAAAAAATGTTTATTAGAGTTGAATTATAAAAAGATGAATGATGTAATGGTTATATTTAATGAAACTGATTTACATCATCTACTAGGACTTCATTATGTTTTACCTAAAGATATTTATGCTAATAAAAGTATAGAAATGATAAAAAATAACGAATTATTAATTTCTGATTTATCTGGACATCAAAATTTTTTCAAGATGTTTTCTAGATTCAAAAATTATAATTTTATTGAGAAAGTATTTTATGGTAAAGAAATAAATATATGTGTCGTAGATAAAGATATACCTAAAAACGGTATGAAATTAAATCTAGTGGTATATGAAACAACTGGAAGAACCGCTATAGTATTAGGGTTAAGAAAAGTAAATAATTCTTATAAACTGGTTACTTTACACGAAAGTGATTCTAGAAAATATAATAAAACTCGCAGAACGACAATTAAAAATATAAAATGGTTAGACTAAGTTGTTATTCTTAGTCTTTTTTTCATCTTAAAAGACGGTTAAAAAACCGTCCCTTAATTCCTTTGATATGTGCTAGATAAATAATAAAAATAATCTTGAGTTGACCCACACTTGACCCACAAATTGAAATATTTACCAACAATATGGATAAATAACTAAATATAAAAATGTTGATATAACAACGTTTAGAGAGTGTTGGGAATTTATAGAAATTATCAAATCAAACAGAGAAACTAAATAATAAAGTAAGAGAAGCCTTAAAGTATCAACGTTTAAGGCTTTTTGTTTTGCCTTTTGACAATGTTTTGACTGTGTTTTGATATTCCTTTGATAGTATAAAGGTACACTTGAATAATATATTTTAATTGTGAGTTGACCCGCACTTGACCCACACATTATAAATATGGATAATGAAATTATCTAAATATAATGTTATAATGAATTCGAGGTGAAGGATAATGAAAGAGACTATAGGAAAAATTAATAAGTTTAGAGATGAGAGAAATTGGAGACAATTCCATAATGAAAAAGATTTAGCAATATCAATATCTCTAGAAGCTAGTGAATTATTAGAACTATTTCAATGGAAAACATCAGAGGTAACTGTATCAGAAAAATTACCACAAATTAAAGAAGAATTGGCAGATGTTTTTATTTATGCTTTTATGCTTGCAGACAATTTAAATCTTGATGTAGAAAAAATTATTACAGATAAGTTAATTAGTAATTCTAATAAGTATCCTATTAAAGAAAGTTTTGGATCAAATAAAAAATATACAGAACTAGAAGTGAAAGAAAAAAACTAGATAAATTTTAACACTTTTTCTTTATTATTAAAAATATTGATAAACTATTAATAAAAAAAGGTTTGATAGATGTAAAATCAAATTACTATATCAAACCTTTTTATTTTATCATTTAGTTACTGGGACTTCGAAAGTGGCATTTTCCATTTTTTTACCATCCTTATCGAATTGTGTAAAAGAAATTTTAATTTTGTCACTTTCTACACTTAAACCGTATCCCATAGCAGATTCTGAAATTGCACCAATTGGAGTAGATTCGGGATATTTTGAAGAATTAACTGGATAAATTCTAGCCTCATTTTCTGCTCCATCAATAACTGTTCTAGGAGCTAAAAATAGATCTTGATATTCATTTTTAAAACCTAAGTTCTCATAAGTATATTTTATGATAACTACTTGTGCTATTTTATCTTTGATATGTTTACTTCTATCTTGAGTAGTTTTAACCTCTGTTATTTTTAATCTCCATTGACCATCTACAATCCATTCTTCATTAAGTCCGTATACTTTATCTGACGAATTTTCATTTTTTGTTGTTGTCGTTTTATTTTCTGCTGTAGATTTACTTTGTCTAATTAGATCTCTTTTAAATAATGAACACCCACTTAGAATTACAGAAGCTGATAATAAAACTGTAAATAGTAATTTAGATTTCATATTTCCTTCTCCTAATCGATAATGTTTAATTTTTATAAAATATCTTGAATTACCTCTATATAAAAAAATTATATAATACTAGAATAGGCTGGTCAATATATGTTAATTACATTTTAAAATTTTAGTGTTGGGATAAAATTTATAGCTTATTGCAAAAATACCTTTACAAATTAAAAGAAAAATATTATACTATATATTATCAATTGAAAAAATTGTTAATTTTTCTATAGATGTTTCTTGTTTTTCAAAATAATTCTTTAGTAAAGCTAACAAAATTAGAAAATTTTAAAAAAATAAAAAAAAATTAAAAAAGTTGTTGACAAACTATAATATCTATTATATAATTAATACATAAGTTAATAACAAATATTTATGCGGGTGTAGTTTAGTGGTAAAACCTCAGTCTTCCAAACTGATGTTGTGAGTTCGATTCTCATCACCCGCTCCATTTTTTTATTTAGAGATTTTTCCACAGTAGCTCAGTTGGTAGTAGCATCTGACTGTTAATCAGAGGGTCGCAGGTTCGAGTCCTGCCTGTGGAGTAAAGTACGGCTGTGTATGCAGCCGTATATTTTTTTGTTTAAAATCTCGCTAAATATTATTATTAAAGGAAAAATTATGTTATAATAGTTCATGGTATATGAACTTTTATCATGTTGAATTTTATATAGTTTAAAAGTTGAAATTTAAGAAAATAAAGAGAATTGTATAGGAGATTTTTATGTTTTTAGATGAGGTAAAAATATTCGTCCGATCAGGTGATGGTGGGAATGGATTAGTAGCATTTAGAAGAGAAAAGTATGTTCCAAAAGGTGGTCCAGCAGGTGGTGACGGTGGACGTGGAGCAAATGTTGTATTTATAGTTGATGAAGGTTTAAGAACTTTCATGGATTATCGTTACCAAAAGAAATTCGTAGCACCTAATGGTGAGAACGGAATGAGTAAAGGTATGCACGGTAGAAAATCTAAAGATTTATACTTAAAAGTACCACCTGGGACTGTAATTCGTGATACAGATACTGGAGAGGTATTAGCAGACTTAGTAGAACACGAGCAAGAAGTAGTAGTAGCTCGTGGAGGACGTGGTGGACGCGGAAACTGTCGTTTCGCAACACCTTCAAACCCAGCGCCAGAAATCGCTGAAAATGGTGAACCAGGAGAAGAAAGAAATCTGACTTTAGAATTAAAACTTATGGCGGATGTAGGTCTTGTTGGATTCCCTTCTGTTGGTAAATCAACATTATTATCAATAACATCAAAAGCAAAACCAAAAATTGCTGATTATCATTTTACAACATTAGCGCCAAATCTTGGAGTAGTAGAAACAAAAGACCACAGAAGTTTTGTTATGGCTGACCTTCCAGGATTAATCGAAGGGGCTAGCCAAGGTGTAGGTCTTGGTCACCAATTTTTACGTCACATCGAAAGAACGAAAGTTATTGTTCACGTAGTAGATATGTCAGCAACTGATGGACGTGATCCATATGAAGATTATAAAATTATTAACCAAGAGTTAGCAGAGTACAACATGAGACTTTTAGAAAGACCTCAAGTAGTGGTAGCTAACAAGATGGATATTCCAGTTGCGAGTGAAAATCTTAAAGAATTTAAAAAACAATTAGAAAATGACGGTGAAGATGTAGATATCGTTGAAATTTCTGCATTTACACGTAGTAATATAGATAATTTACTTTATAAAGTAAGTGATATTCTAGATAACACAGATCCAAATACGTTATATGAACTTGATACTGAAGAAGAAAGTATGGAAAACAGAGTTCTTTATAAACATAAACCTAAGGATGAAACATTCAAGATTACTCGTGATGACACAGGTGCTTATGTAGTAAGTGGACCTGGTATCGAACGTGCATTCTTAATGACTGACTTTAACCGTGATGCTTCTGTTAGACGTTTTGCTCAACAAATGCGTTCTATGGGTGTAGATGATGCTTTACGTGAAAGAGGATGTAAAAACGGTGATACGGTTAAAATTCTTAAAGGTGAGTTTGAATTCGTAGAGTAGGAGATAACCACTGTGGATAAAGAAAAAGTTTATTATATAATTAGAGAAGATGTATTGCCAGAAGCTGTAAAGAAGACGTTGGCGATGAAAAAAGCTTTAGAAGAAGATTCGAAATTATCAATTTTAGAAGCTTCTAAAAGATTTGATTTAAGTAGAAGTGCATTTTATAAATATAAAGATACAATTTTTCCAATTCAAGATGTGAAAAGACAATCAATTCTATCGTTGTCTATTGATGTTGATGATATTCCAGGAATATTAGGTAAAATTTTAGCGGTTGTTAATGAAGAGAAGTGTAGTGTTCTTACTATTCACCAAACAGTACCGATTAATGCAAAAGCTACGATAATTATTTCTTTAGAGCTTAGCTCAGGTGATATAAATATTGAAAAATTAAATAAACGAATTAAAGATCTTGAGTTTGTTAATTCAATTAAAGTAATTGGTTTAAGCATGTAAAGATAGTTTAATAGATATTAAATGTAGGAGAACAGAGTAGGGAAGTCAGTTTCCTATAGCTGTTCTCCTTTTTATTTTAGAAAGGTGAATTATGCAAAAAAATGATATATTCGAAGGGAAAGTTATAGATTATACCCACGATGGTCTTGGTGTAGTTAAAATTGACAATTTTCCGATTTTTATTGAAGATGTTATAGAAGGTGAAGTAATTGAGTTTAAGATAATTAAATTAAAGAAAAATCTTGGTTACGGAAAAGTTCTTAATATTATTGAAAGTTCTAAAAATAGAGTAGATGGTATTCCCAAAACTTCAGGGGCGAATTTAGTTCATATGAACTATGAAGAACAGTTGAAGTTTAAAAAGAAAAAAGTTCAAAATGTTATGGATAAAGCTCTTGGAAAAGATTCTATCGAAGTATTAGATACGCTAGGAATGGAAGATGGATACCATTATCGTAATAAATCTGTGATTCCAGTACAAAAAGTTAATGGCGAGGTTAAGATGGGGTATTATAAACCACGAAGCCATGATGTTGTTAATATAGAAAAATGTTTTATTCAATATGACGAACATAATGTATTGATGAATAAATTACGTAGTCTAATCTCAGAGCTTAACTTATCTGTTTATGATGAAAACAATCACTCAGGTGCTATTAGACATATTATGTTTAGAACAAATACCCTGAAAAGTGAAATTATGGTTGGTATTGTAGCGAAGGAGAAGTTTAATAAACTAGATGAATTTGTTGAAAAAATATCTAAATTAGACGATAGAATTGTTAGTATTATGTTAAATATTAATGACAAGAAGACAAATGTAATCTTTGGTGATAAAACTGAAAAACTTTTTGGTAAAGACTACATAACTGACACGTTAGACGGAATAGAGTTCAAGATTTCACTTCGTTCATTTTATCAAGTGAATCCAGTTCAAACAGAGGTATTATATAGTAAAGCGTTGGAACTTGCAGAATTAAAAGAAACTGATACGATAATTGATGCTTACTGTGGTATTGGAACCATAAGTCTATTCGCAGCTAAGAAAGTTAAGAAAGTATATGGTATTGAAATAGTAGAAGCGGCTGTTTTAGATGCTCGTGAAAATGCTAAAAATAATAATATAACTAATGTAGAGTTTTTACTAGGTAAGAGTGAAGATGTAATTAAAAAATTAATCTCACAAAATGTGAAATTAGATGCAGTTATCGTTGATCCACCACGTAAAGGTTGTGAGGAAAGTTTCTTACGTGATCTTGCAGCTATGAATATAGAAAAAATAGTCTATGTTAGTTGTAATTCAGCAACATTAGCTAGAGATATGGAAATTATGAGAGGTCTAGGTTATAAACTAGGTGCAGTGCAACCTGTAGATATGTTCCCAGGAACGTATCATGTTGAGGCGGTAAGTTTGCTAGTCAAGGAGTAAAACGACGAAGATTAGCATTTACTTCCGCCCATGCGATAGCTGTCCATGATTGACAAGTGCTAGCACGCAGACAGAACGGAGATAGCGAACCGCTGAGTGTGTCGCTCTGCTCGTAAAAGCTTAGAAACCTTTGAACGAAAGGGATAATGAAAGCCTTGATTGCAAGGCTTTTTGCTTTATGGTGGGTAAGTATCAGAGTGAGAAAATTTTTGGAATGAGTAGAAGTGATAGCTAGAAATTATCAGTTTCTATTTCCATTTACCCTGTGGGTACGTGTTTGTTTCCATTGACAAGGAGTTTGTGGGAATAGAAATGTACCCACCTTGTTTGAATCAAGTGAAGTGTAGTTGAAGGAAATCTGTTGAAAGCAATACTTCATTTTACCGAATAAGTAATAATTTAGGCAACTTCAAATCGATTAAAAAAAACTATTTTAAAGGTTAAGAGTAGACAAAAATTGTCCACTCTTTTTTGCAAACTCAATTTATCAATAAATGAAATGAGGGAATGTAAAATGAAATATTTTGAGGTTGAGTTAGAAAATCCTGATGAATTTTTAAAACTACAAACAGAAGATTTTGTGAAAGCTAATCGCTTGCTACTAAGGAAGATAATCCAGAGCGTTACAGTCTATGAAGAAAACTTCGTCATATCCTTTAAATCTGGCATCGAATTGGAAGTATGAGTCTCATTCCATAACTTTTATATTGAACATATCATCTTGTTGTGTTATACTATAAATAGATATAAACAAAGATGTAGGAGGAACCGAAACTATGACAGCCTCAATGCGTTTAAGATAAGCTGGCAATAAAAAAAGCAGAATCTATACCCGATGATAGGCTTTTTTGTTGTGCTTATTTATACGATATTGAGCATTCATTAGTTACGGTGAGGATATTGGTTATTTAACTATACCTTTATTTAACTATGTCTTTAATATGAATGTTTCCAAATTGTATGTATGCAGACCAAAAGCCACATTGTGGGGTTTGGCCTGCATTTTTTATTGCCTAGAATGCTATTCAAAATAGAAATTCAAGCAAAATAATATGCAGGAGATAATATAAATGGAAAAATACAACAATTGGAAACGAAAATTTTATGCAATATGGGCAGGGCAAGCAGTATCATTAATCACTAGTGCCATCCTGCAAATGGCGATTATTTTTTACCTTACAGAAAAAACAGGATCTGCGATGGTCTTGTCTATGGCTTCATTAGTAGGTTTTTTACCCTATGCGATTTTGGGACCTGCCATTGGTGTGCTAGTGGATCGTCATGATAGGAAGAAGATAATGATTGGTGCCGATTTAATTATCGCAGCAGCTGGTGCAGTGCTTGCTATTGTTGCATTCTGTATGGAGCTACCTGTCTGGATGATTATGATAGTATTGTTTATCCGTAGCATTGGAACAGCTTTTCATACCCCAGCACTCAATGCGGTTACACCACTTTTAGTACCAGAAGAACAGCTAACGAAATGCGCAGGCTATAGTCAGTCTTTGCAGTCTATAAGCTATATTGTTAGTCCGGCAGTTGCAGCACTCTTATACTCCGTTTGGGATTTAAATGCTATTATTGCCATCGACGTATTGGGTGCTGTGATTGCATCTATTACGGTAGCAATTGTACGTATACCTAAGCTGGGTAATCAAGTGCAAAGTTTAGAACCAAATTTCATAAGGGAGATGAAAGAAGGAGTTGTGGTTCTGAGACAAAACAAAGGATTGTTTGCCTTATTACTCTTAGGAACACTATATACTTTTGTTTATATGCCAATCAATGCACTATTTCCTTTAATAAGCATGGAACACTTTAATGGAACGCCTGTGCATATTTCTATTACGGAAATTTCCTTTGCATTTGGGATGCTAGCAGGAGGCTTATTATTAGGAAGATTAGGGGGCTTCGAAAAGCATGTATTACTAATAACAAGTTCATTTTTTATAATGGGGACCAGTTTAGCCGTTTCGGGAATACTTCCTCCAAATGGATTTGTAATATTCGTAGTTTGCTGTGCAATAATGGGGCTTTCGGTGCCATTTTATAGCGGTGTGCAAACAGCTCTTTTTCAGGAGAAAATTAAGCCTGAATATTTAGGACGTGTATTTTCTTTGATCGGAAGTATCATGTCACTTGCTATGCCAATTGGGTTAATTCTTTCTGGATTCTTTGCTGATAAAATCGGTGTAAATCATTGGTTTTTACTATCAGGTATTTTAATTATTGGCATTGCTATAGTTTGCCAAATGATAACTGAGGTTAGAAAATTAGATTTAAAATAAACAATATTGGAGGAAATGTTATGGAATTAATATTAAAAGCAAAAGACATTCGTGTGGAATTCAAAGGACGCGATGTTTTAGATATAAATGAATTAGAAGTATATGATTATGACCGTATTGGTTTAGTAGGAGCAAATGGTGCTGGAAAAAGCACTTTACTCAGGGTACTTTTAGGAGAATTAACTCCCCCAGGATGTAAAATGAATCGTCTGGGTGAACTTGCCTATATTCCCCAGTTGGACGAAGTAACTCTGCAGGAGGAAAAAGATTTTGCACTTGTAGGCAAGCTAGGTGTTGAGCAATTAAATATACAGACTATGAGCGGTGGTGAAGAAACAAGGCTTAAAATAGCACAGGCCTTATCGGCACAGGTTCATGGTATTTTAGCGGATGAACCTACGAGCCATTTAGACCGTGAAGGAATTGATTTTCTAATAGGACAGCTAAAATATTTTACAGGTGCACTGTTAGTTATTAGCCATGACCGCTATTTTCTTGATGAAATAGTAGATAAAATATGGGAACTGAAAGATGGCAAAATCACTGAGTATTGGGGAAACTATTCTGATTATCTTCGTCAGAAAGAGGAAGAACGTAAGAGCCAAGCTGCAGAATACGAACAATTTATTGCGGAACGTGCCCGATTGGAAAGGGCTGCGGAGGAAAAGCGAAAACAGGCTCGTAAAATAGAACAGAAGGCAAAAGGTTCTTCAAAGAAAAAAAGTACTGAAGACGGAGGGCGTTTAGCTCATCAAAAATCAATAGGAAGTAAGGAAAAAAAGATGTATAATGCTGCTAAAACCCTAGAGCACAGGATTGCGGCCTTAGGAAAAGTAGAAGCTCCGGAAGGCATTCGCAGAATTCGTTTCAGGCAAAGTAAAGCATTGGAGCTCCATAATCCATACCCTATAGTCGGTGCAGAAATTAATAAAGTATTTGGGGATAAGGCTCTGTTTGAAAATGCATCTTTTCAAATTCCGTTAGGAGCAAAAGTGGCGTTAACTGGTGGTAATGGAATCGGAAAAACAACTTTAATCCAAATGATCTTAAACCATGAAGAAGGAATTTCTATTTCGCCTAAGGCAAAAATAGGTTACTTTGCACAGAATGGTTACAAGTACAACAGTAATCAGAATGTTATGGAGTTTATGCAGAAGGATTGTGACTACAATATATCAGAAATTCGTTCAGTGCTAGCATCTATGGGGTTCAAACAGAACGATATTGGAAAAAGTTTATCTGTTTTAAGCGGTGGAGAAATTATAAAATTGTTGCTTGCTAAAATGCTCATGGGTAGATATAACATCCTAATAATGGATGAACCCAGTAACTTCCTTGACATACCAAGTTTAGAGGCTTTGGAAATACTAATGAAGGAGTACACCGGAACTATCGTGTTTATCACCCACGATAAACGATTACTCGAAAATGTAGCAGATGTAGTTTATGAAATTAGAGATAAGAAAATAAATCTGAAACATTAAATTTAAGGTAGTCGCTGGTCAGTATAGTCTGTTCTGGTTGGCGACTCCATTGTTAAAGAGTATAAAGACTTTAGATTTTATGAATATTAAAAATAGGAACAGTCAATTGAACTGCTCCTATTTTTCTGCTAAATATATTGTAGTTTTCTTATATGTATAATGATAGATTAGCGGATTCTCATCTACGGTACTTACTTCAAATATGAAGAAGTGATCGCGGTTATCTCTGGACTTTTCCTTATTGAGGACAAAGTAATTCTTACGTGAAGTCGCCATTGTTTTTAGGATATCATCAGTTAGGAAGGTCAATGGAATATTCATGTTAGAGTAGCGGTAGAAGTCACGTTCAAAATCTTGGTAGCTCTCGCTATAATAGTCCATTTGTAGGTGATTACGCTGAAACTCAAGCTGATTCATAGAGCACCTCCTCGACAAGTTCAATACTAATAATGTCTTTTAATTTCAAATTGATGTGACCTGTTGTAGTTTTTATCAAAATGAAATCTTTGGTCAGACTTGGTATTGTTCCAGTGTAGGAAACACGCTTGTTTTTTTCAATCACTTGAATGCGTGTGCGTAGCTGCCCGGCGTATACTTGACTGAGGAGTAATAATTTCTTCTCTAGTGATAAGTCAGACATGTACGTTACTTTGTTTGTATCATCAGAGAGTGCTAATGCATGTTCAGATAGGAAAAAGCCCATCCATTTTTGCATCTTTGTATCCTGGTACTCTCTTGCTGATTGAAATGGTAAATATGAACGGTCAATCATATCAAATCCTTTCTATGCAGAGGCAAGGGTATTTTTATCAAATTGAATCGTAAAACCTTGAATTCCCCCACCTGTGTAACATTCTTTAAAGCGATTGATTACCTCAGTATAGATTATCACAGATGAGCTTGTTGGCTTAATGCTAAATGTAAATTCCAATGGTAATCGGTTTTCAGATTTAGCATGTACTAGTCGTATCGATATTTCAGTTGTTTTGAGTTTTCTCTGACGAAGTTTTGAAGTTGCTGTTTCAACGATTCCATGTAAAAATCTTTCAAGCATTTCAATATCATTACATCCTTTGCTACGGATTTCTGAAAATTGTACTGTATTTTTTTCTTGTTTCATTTTAATCCCTCCAATCCACCCGCGGAATGACCACCGATAAGTTTACTGCGTTCAATATTTCTGGAACCTTCAGTTAGGACGGTTCCTTTTTGTATGGCTAAAAAACCAAACTGTTCTCTGACAACATCAATAGCTGTCTGAAGTCTATTATCTTTTTCAATTTGTTCTACATCATCAAAGAGTGATAGTAGAGTATAGCTTTCATCTACGAAGCCACTATAAGATACACCAATTTGTCTCACTGCACCAGAGGTGTATTTTTTCGGAATAATACAAGTACATGACTCACCATTGTTTTGGGGAGATTTGCGGGTTCAATTTTATTCTGAGCATTTATAGATTTTTTCATCTCAGTCCTAGAATAGCCAATATGAATAGAAACGACAGTAGTCAATACTAGGGCTACTGTTCCGTTCCACAGTATCATTTAAAAATCATTTTCACACCCTTTCGTCTATTAGTATAGAAGAAAGCTCTCAGCACATGTTGAGTGTGTAGTATTGATGTCAAGAGTTGCACCCGCTAAGTAAATAAAATATAGAAAATAAAGGCTTATTCTAGGCTATCGTTAAAAGGTATCGATAGCTTAGAGTAAGCCTTATTATTTGAGAGAAAATAAGGTTGAGCGGGAACATATCCATAGCCTAGAGTTGACACTAGAGAATGGATAATAAGAAAAAATGCACCCACTGGCACCCAGCTATAAATTTGACAATTGTAAAATAGCCTAATTAACATTATAATATAACTAAGAAACAAGTATACTAATCCTCTGCATATAGGGATGTGTACCTGGTGCCATAAAGATTGGATTATATTGGGATATTCCTGCAGACGCTGAAAAACCAAATGATAAAAGAACTAAGAGTGGTAAATATATAAAGAGAGGTGATATTAATGGATAGAAGTGCTTTCATTAAGACTCTGATAGAAGTATTGAAATATGATAGAAAATACAGAACAATTGAATCAAGAGACCAACTGTTGAGGTTAATAGGTAGAGCAAGAGTAAATTTTGTTCCACAATATGAATTTGCAAATCATGGGCGTTCCTATCAACATTGGGAGATTGTGGAATTACGAGTTCCGGTTCCTTTGTTAGAAATCGCAGAAGAAAATGAGAAGATTCTAGAAGAGTTAGTAGAGTATGTATATGAGGAGTCTGATGATTATGCTTTACATCACGTTGAAATACGTCCACAGGTAATTGATACACCAGATGAAGTAACAGAGCATAATGTAGTTTTTGATGCAATTCAAGATGAAGTAATTCAGGGAATTAGAGATGCTAAATTTATAATTTGGGCAGCTGTTGCATGGTTTTCTAATGAAGCTATTTATCAAGAGTTATTAGCGAAAAAGAAGCAAGGATTAAATGTAAGAATAATAGTTTCGCAGGAAGACTCAAATATAAATATGATTTCAAAACTGAGAGAGAATAAGTTCGATGTTGTGGTCATTCCGAGATGGGGAAATAAAGGATATAACCGTATGCATGATAAGTTTTGTATCATAGATATGGACTATGTAATGCACGGATCATATAATTGGACACCAACAGCTAATAAAAATGTAGAAACTTTAGTAACTGCACTTGATCATGAACTTGTCAAAAAGTTTGCTAAAGAGTTTATGGAATTATATAATAGGATTTATTTTTAAACAAAGACAAATTTGAATTTAAGGAGGACAAAATGATTTTAGAAACGGAAAGATTGATTCTTCGTCCATGGGAAGAAAGTGATGCAAATGATTTATTTCAGTATGCCAGTAATCCAGAGGTTGGTCCGATTGCAGGTTGGCCTGTACATACCAGTGTTGAAAATAGCAAGGAGATTATAAAAAGTGTTTTTTCAGCACCTGAGACATACGCCATAGTTTTAAAAGAAACGATGCAGCCAGTGGGTAGCATAGGATTGATGATCGGCTCTGTAAGTGATAAAGGTATTCCTGATACTGAGGCGGAGATTGGTTACTGGATAGGAGTTCCGTATTGGGGTCAGGGTCTGATACCAGAAGCAGTTCGTGAGATTATGAGACATGGATTTGATGACCTGAATCTGGAGAAAATGTGGTGCGGTTATTTTGACGGCAATACAAAGTCAAAGAGAGTTCAGGAAAAATGTGGTTTCCGTTATCATCATACAAAAGAAAACGTTCTATGTGCATTTGAAGGTATTCTTCGCACAGAACACATAACCTGTCTATCAAAGGGAGAGTGGCTGTCGACTAAGTAAATCCCAGTTTGTCTAGGTAATACCTTTTAACGATAACCCTACTTATCGTTAAAAGGTTTATAGATATGTTCCCACATACGAACGCAACTACTTGACATACTTAGTGTTCACTCGTTTCATGTTGAGTGTGTAAGCTTGTTAGAGAAACGTTCCTAATAGCTATGAATAAATTATTGAAATGCTTCTTTTACTACCAATATTTTCTGTTCTGAATGTAGTTCAGCATAAGGAACTGAGGTAGATTTATAAGAGACTGTGGCAGGGAAGTTATAGTCTTTTTGAGGTTTTAATGGTATAATAAGATTATAAATGTGTATAATGTTTAAATTATCTGGAGGACGCATAATGTTGAATTTAGTAAAAGGTCACCGAGTTAGCTTGGTAGAAAACCTGTTTGAGTCATTTACAAAGTTAACTGAACATCATTTGATGGCGAATGTACACGCAGAAAAAATATTAGAGGTTTTTCAACACTTTATTGCGATTCATGACGAGCCCTTGTTTTTTATTTTGGAATTGCCTGTTAGTATTGATAGAGAAAAAGTAATAGCAAAGAATATTATCAATGAATCCCATATGGATGTTTATTACATTGATGGTTGTTCAATAGAGGAATGCCTTGTACTGTTGATTAGATACGGTGATTTGCTTGTTAATGATGGATTAAGTAAGTTTGGATTTGGTGGGCATAAAAGTCATGATGAAATTATGCTTGATAGCTATAATGTTATGACAATTTATAGTAAAGAACTATCGAAATTTAATGACTTTTTTGAACCTCATAATATTCAATTTGTAGAAGAACTAGTGACAGCTTGGGAAACTTTTTCTGAGACTTCACCAGGAATTTCTGAAATCTATGAAAGTAACGGTAAAACTGTTTATGATTTGCCTGAAGAATTAGCTGAATGGGGAATATATTTAGCTGAAACTCGAACAGAATAGGCATTTCTATAGATTAGAAAGAAAATATTTCAATCCCTCTGATACTCCAAATTTAACTTTAGTAAATTTTTAGAAGTAACAGAAGTAAATCTGTGTTTAACTGCAACTAGTATGTTGCAGTTTTTTATTAAAGGCTTTAGCCAGTTGAGGAGGCGAAGTCTCCGAAACAAAAAACCACCCGCTATGCGGGTGCGAGATAAAAGTTAAACAATTGAAAAATCATCCTTTCTTGATAAAATAAGAGTAGTTCAAGCTCTAAAATAAAGAAAGGATGATTTTTAATTATGGCAAATAAACATAATAGTTTATTGCATACAAAGTGGTTGTGTAAATACCATATTGTTTTTACACCAAGTATAGACGAAAAATAGAATTTAATCAATACAAACGAAATATAGTAAATATAATAAAAAGGTTATGTAAGTATAAAGGAGTGGAAATAATAGAAGGACATATAATGCCAGATCATATACATTTGCTACTATCAATACCGCCAAAATATAGTGTATCAAGTTTTATAGGATATCTGAAAGGAAAAAGTTCATTAATGATATTTGATATGCATTCAAACTTGAAATACAGATACGGAAATAGAAAGTTTTGGGCAGAAGGATACTATGTAAGTACTGTAGGATTGAATGAAAGTACAATAAGAAAATTTATCAGAGAACAAGAATCGCATGACATTGCGATAGACAAACTGACAACAAAAGAATATAAAAATCCATTTGGAGATAAGAAAAAATAGATAAACCCGTTTAACGGGTAGCGGGCGTTAAAATACAATAGGGCTTGAACGAATGTGAAAGCCAGCGCCTTGAGGTGCGTGTTAGTAACAAAGGGTTATACCCGAAGAAAAAACCACTTAAAGAAAAATAAATATTAGATAATCTTAGACGATAGAAATTAAAAACTCTATTGTCTATTTTTATACTCAAAAGTTGGAGGGTATGATAATGAGGAAAAAATTCTATATTAGGTCAAATAAAAAGCTTTAAGATAGATGACAAAACTAAGTCTAATAAGAAAGACCATAGCAAAGGTGCAGAGAGATAAATATCGGTAGTCTCCGGACTGCCTTTATTTTTTTGAGGTAGTTAGTGTTGTTAGACCGAAGTATTTTGTGCTAGAAAATGTACCCAACATATTAACTGCAAATAACGGACATTTTAAAGACGAAATTTATAGCTTATGTTCCAGTAATGGTTACACGTTATGATGATACCCTAGTAAGGAAGATTATCCAGAATGTTAGTGTTTATGATGACCACTTTGTAATATGCTTTAAATCTGGAATTGAAATGGAAGTATGATTTAATACTAATATAAACCGTCAATTAAGAGTTAGGTTCTCTTGATTGGCGGTTTTTGCATTGACTTTTACATGATTTATACATGTGATATTATCAAAAATGTTGTTTATAAGGTTATTGATAAGGAGTTGACCACATGAGTGATGTAATAAGCTGTTAGATGAAGCTATTAAAGAAACCGAAAACTTGTACGAAGGAGAAGTCTTTATTTTTAAGGAATTGTTTAAAGGATATGTATGGAACAGGATACCGAGAAGGGACTGTACTAATGTCTTAGTAGATGTTTTTGAGATATTTTAAATAATATAAAAAAACACTTGAATAAATGCTCATATAACTATTGACACAAGAGAAAAATAATAATATAATAAATATACAACGTATGAATGATTATTCAAGTAATTAGATGAAATGATTTAAAAAGAGGTAATAATATGACTAAAAAATTTAATTCAATTGAAAGATGTGACTGCAATGTAATTCATGAGGATATTGTAAATCAAGTTAGAGATAAAATGCCTCAAGAAGAAAGCCTTTATGATCTAGCAGAATTATTTAAAGTATTTGGAGATTCAACACGAATCAGGATATTATGGGCTTTACATGAAGCTGAAATGTGTGTTTGTGATATCGCTGTATTACTTAACATGACACAATCAGCAATTTCCCATCAGCTGAGAGTCTTAAAACAAGCTAATTTAGTGAAAAACAGAAAAGAAGGCAAAGTAGTATATTATTCATTAGTTGATGATCATGTAAGAGAAATATTTGACCAAGGTTTAATTCATATCAACGAGAAGTAGTAATGCGGTAGAATAGAATATTTTTTGAAGATATTTGGGCATATATTTAAGTCTTCATTTCAAATGAGCAATGCTTCAAGAAAATTTGAAAAAGACTTGTAGTATTCAAAATAAAATTACAAATAATATTTAGGAGGATTTAATAATGAAAAAGAAATTTATACTTGAAGGTTTAGATTGTGCAAATTGCGCGGCAAAAATGGAAAAGGCTATTAATGAGCTTGATGGAGTGAAAGAAGCTACTGTTAACTTTATGACCACAAAACTCGTTATTGATGGTGAGGATGAAAAAATGCCAACAATAATAGCAGAGGCCGAAAAAATAGTTAAAAAAATCGAACCCGATACAACTATGAAAAAGGCTTAAAGGAGGCTATTTAGTATGACAAAACGACTATGGCGAATAATTATTGGTGCAGCCGTGTTAGCTACAGCAGTATTGCTTAGTTTAAATAACGAATGGTTACAGATTGCTCTCTTTATAATAAGTTACATTATTGTAGGTGGAGATGTTGTAAAAAGAGCTGTAAAAAATATTTTTAAAGGTCAAGTTTTCGATGAAAATTTTTTAATGAGTATTGCAACAATTGGTGCATTTTTTATTGGTGAGTATCCTGAAGGTGTTGCAGTTATGCTGTTTTATCAAGTTGGAGAACTGTTTCAAAGCTATGCAGTTGGCAAGTCGAGAAAGTCAATTGCAAGCCTTATGGATATTCGACCAGATTATGCAAATGTTAAAAAAGGTGATGAACTTGTCAAAGTTGACCCAGATGAAGTACAAATTGGAGATATTATTGTAATTAAAGCAGGAGAAAAAATTCCTCTTGATGGCAAGGTAATTGAGGGAAGTTCAATGATTGATACATCGGCACTAACAGGCGAATCTATTCCTCGTGAAGTAGAAGTTGGAAGTGATATCCTAAGTGGGTGCATCAACATTAATGGGGTTATTACAGCAGAGGTTACCAAGGAATTTGGAGAATCTACTGTAAGTAAAATTCTTGATTTAGTTGAAAATGCAAGTAGTAAAAAATCCAATTCAGAACAATTTATTACGAAGTTTGCGAGATATTATACACCGGTTGTGGTTATAATTGCAGTTTTTCTAGCTATTATACCACCTCTTGTTATAGACGGGGCGACTTTTAGTGATTGGATATATAGAGCACTAGCATTCCTTGTGGTATCCTGTCCGTGTGCTTTAGTTATTTCAATTCCTTTGAGTTTCTTCGGTGGAATAGGTGGAGCCTCAAAAAAAGGTGTTTTAGTCAAGGGTAGTAATTATTTAGAGGCATTAGCAGAAACTGAAATTGTTGTTTTTGATAAAACTGGAACACTAACGAAAGGTGTATTTAATGTACAGGAAATTCATCCAGAAGGAGTTTCCAAAGAAGAGCTATTAGAATTAACTGCACATGCGGAAAGCTATTCCAATCATCCGATTTCACTTTCACTGAAACGTGCATATAGCAAAGAAATAGACAATGGACGTATTTCAGATGTAGAAGAGATATCAGGTCATGGTGTTATTGCAACAGTAGATGGCAAAAAGGTTATGGTAGGAAATATCAAACTTATGAAAATGATGGATATCCCTTATTTCAAGGGAGAGCTGATCGGTACTATTGTACATGTTGCTGTTAATAACAAATATATAGGTTACATTGTAATTGCCGATGAGGTAAAGGAAGATTCAGCACAAGCAATCAAGGAACTTAAGGCAGCTAATATTAAACAAACAGTTATGTTGACAGGTGATAATAAAAGTATTGGTTCAAAAGTTGCTAAAGAGCTTGGTCTTGATAAGGTTTATGCAGAACTGTTGCCAGCAGACAAAGTTGAAAAACTAGAAGAATTATTTTCGCAAAAATCTAAAAAAGGTAAACTTGCCTTTGTTGGTGACGGAATCAATGATGCACCTGTATTAGCTCGTGCAGACATTGGAATAGCAATGGGTGGTTTAGGTTCTGATGCGGCCATTGAAGCTGCTGATGTTGTAATTATGACTGATGAGCCATCGAAAATTGCTACTACAATGAAGATTTCTAAAAAGACACTAAAAATTGCACATCAAAACATAGTATTTGCAATTGGAATAAAAATAATTGTTCTTATTTTGAGTGCTTTTGGAATAACTACTATGTGGGCAGCTATATTTGCAGATGTAGGTGTAACTATCATCGCAGTATTAAATGCTTTTAGAGCTTTGAATGTAAAGAATCTATAAACTATTTTTCCTATTCACCCCTTGAATGATACCGATAATTGACGATACAATCAAGGGGTATTTTTTAATTTAAAAACTATAAATGAAAATTGGTTGGGATTTACCTTGAATTAAATGGTTTTAAAGATATGGAGGTTATGTAATTGAAAGTTATTGATGAATGTTGCTGTGAATGTATCAAATAAAATTTAAATAGAACAAAGGAGAGTTGCCCTGTCTGTAATAATGAAGGAGTAACAGTTAGTAGGATAACCGTTGAACACTTGGTGACAGATGATTATCGTAATGCCGTTGATGGAGATCAATATAAGATATGCATGAATGAGGACTGCGACGTTATTTACTATAACTTAGATAAAGAAATAAAATTCTTAAAAGACCAAGTTAGGGTTCCTATCTAGTTTAAGAAAGATGCAGATCCTAAGTATGCTTGTTATTGCAGAAAAGTCACAGAAGATCAGGTAATTGAAGCAGTTGTAAAGCATGGTGCGAAAACCGTTAAAGAAGTAAATGCCATAACTGGAGCAATGAAAAATTCGCTTTGTAAGGAAAACAATCCTTTGGGGGTATATTGTCATAAGATTATTCAGGAAGCCATTGATAAGGGATTAACTATGAAATGATTTGAGTTGATATGTTCTCACAAACAGACAAAACCGTTGATATCTTCCCACAAACGAGAGCCAATGTTGGATATGTTTCCAACTACTAGTGTGGATATGTTCCCCTTAACCATAGGGGTTGAAGCAGTTGTTTTAATGACAAGAGCGTAGACCGAAGCCGTTAATTACGAATGCTTTATGTGATAGCTGTCGTAGAGGAGTAGTAATACAGTAACAGAGAACCGCTGAGTGCATGGTATTGCTACAGCGAACAAGAGGGTGAAAATCCTGATTTTAAGCTATTTTACAAGCATTTTGTATTTGTAGATAAAGGCGATTTTGACGTTAAAAAAGTCCTAAAAAGGCACATAGATGTAAATGTATTTGTAGATGTCGTTTGCGTATCGAAAAAATGAATACAACAATAAATATTTATCTTAAGAGGGAGTGACTCAAAAATCGTGATTTCAGAGAAATCGATTTTTTTAGAGTCACCCCCGCACAGTTTATTAGATATCTAAAAAGCTTTTATAAAGCGAATTTAGATATCAATAAACCACTGCACCTATGAGTTTTCATATGAACTTTGTTAAATTTTAGGACTTTTGGATCAGCCCCTTTTTTTTATTGGCTGTATAATAAATCCGGGGCATGGAAAAAACCATGCTCCAGATTTTAATTAAGGGCTTTAGCCAGTTGAGGAGGCGAAGTCTCCGAAACAAAAAACCACCCGCTATGCGGGTGCGAGACAAAAGTTAAACAATTGAAAAATCATCCTTTCTTGATAAAATAAGAGTAGTTCAAGCTCTAAAATAAAGAAAGGATGATTTTAATTATGACAAATAAACATAATAGTTTATCGAATACAAAGTGGTTATGTAAATACCATATTGTATTTACACCTAAGTATAGACGAAAAATAGAATTTAATCAATACAAACGAGATATAGTAGATATAATAAAAAGGTTATGTAAGTATAAAGGAGTGGAAATAATAGAAGGACACATAATGCCAGATCATATACATTTGCTACTATCAATACCGCCAAAATATAGTGTATCAAGTTTTATGGGGATTTGAAAGGGAAAAATTCACTGATGATATTTGATATTCATAAAACCTGGAATATAAGTATTGGAATAGAAAGTTTTGAGTAGAAGGATACTATGTAAGTACTGTAGTATTAAATGAAAGTACAATAAGAAAATATATCAGAGAACGATAATCGCATGAGATTACAATAGACAAACTGATAACGAAAGTATATACAAATCCATTTGGAAATAAAAAAATAGATAAACTCGTTTAACGGGTAGCGGGGGTTAAAATACAATAGGGCTTGAACGAATGTGAAAGCCAGCGCCTTGAGGTGCGTGTTAGTAACAAAGGGTTATACTCGAAGAGAAAACCACCCCTTTTCAGGGGGCATTATTGGTATCGTTTCGATATACCCATTTTAAGGCGAAAATAGGTGTTCTACCATTCCTGTGTACAGTGGATATGAAATGCGTTACTCGTTGGAGAACCGAGCTATGTTGAAGCAGTCGTTTTAATGACAAGGGTGTAGGCTGAAGCCATTAATTACGAATACTTTATGAGATAGTTATCGCAGAGCGTTAGTGATGAGGTAACAGTGAATCGATGAGTGTGTAGTATTAATGTCAAAAGTTGTAACTAGTGAATAAATGAAGTGTAGAAAATAAAGGCTTATTCTAAGGTTATCGTTAAAGGATATTGGTAACTTGGAGTAAGTTTTTATTTTAATTTACGAAATCTAAGGAGTATTGTATAATAAAATAAATTAAGTTGATTAAGAGGGAAATATATAATTGAAGTTTCGGAGGTGAATGTGTGATAGAAATTAGACCTAGTTTTAAAGATATAGAATCATTTGAGGAATTTAACAAGTACTATTGGTATCGAGAGGAACTTTCACAAATATGTAAGTCTCTTGGACTAGAGTATAGATGTACAAAGAAAGAATTGAACTATATTATTGAACAATATTTCAAGGGAAATAGAATAGAAAAGTCTACAAGAAAAGTAAACAAAAAACATGCCGAAGTAATATCTTTAAATACACCATTGCTAGAATGTGGTTTTTCTTTTAACCAAAAATTTAGAGATTATTTTTCAGCTGTAACAGGAGTTAGCCCGTTTAAATTCAATGCTGATATGGCAACGGCTTGGAGAAAAGTAAAAAGTGATAACAATAAAGAATTTACAATTCAAGATATGATAAAAATATATTATGGAGAGTCAGATTATGCAAAGTATGATAATTCGACTTGTCAGTGGAATCAATTTCTAAAAGATTTTTGTGCAGATGAACATAGCAATAATTATTCTAACAAGTTAAAAGTTGCAGCTATCCTTTGGAAAGAAGTTAGAAATTCAAAAAATGAAAAAATTTATTCAAAACAACTTCTAAATGAATATGGATTCAAATTAGAGGGGTACCGCAAATAAAAATATATCGGATATTTTTTAACGATAGCTCACATTTGAAAAATTACGAGGAGATTATAAGATGAATAGTTATATAAAGTTAAATGAAGATAGATGGAATAATGTAAAAAATGACTATACCGAGCCGTTGACACACGAACAATTAGAAGAAGCTAGAAATAATCCAATTTCTGTTGCATTAACTGTTGGGAAAAAAGTTCCAAAAGAATGGTTTGAAAAAGCAAACGGGAAAAAGATATTAGGTTTAGCTTGTGGTGGTGGTCAGCAAGGCCCAGTTTTTGCTGTAAAAGGTTATGATGTAACTATAATGGATTTTTCTAAATCACAATTGCAAAGAGATGAAATGGTTGCTAAAAGAGAAGGCTTAAATATCAACACAGTTCAAAGCGATATGACAAAACCATTTCCATTTGAAAATGAAACATTTGATATTATTTTTAATCCAGTTTCAAATGTATATGTAGAAGATTTAGAAAATATATATAAAGAAGCCTCTCGAGTATTGAAAAAGGGTGGATTGTTAATGGTTGGATTTATGAATCCTTGGATATACATGTATGATGTTGACATTGTATGGGACAAACCCGATGAAGAATTACTTTTAAAATTCTCAATACCTTTTAATTCGAGAGAGCTTGAAGAGGAAGGCAAGATAACTATAAACCCAGAATATGGATATGAATTTAGCCATACCTTAGAAACTCAGATTAGAGGACAACTTAAAAATGGTCTTGCTATGTTAGATTTTTATGAATCGTGTGACAAAAGACAAAGACTATCACGTTATGGAAACGACTATATAGCTACACTTTGCATTAAACTATAATGGTATAGAAAATACTTCAGGATAGCAGCCCTTGTTATTTTCCATAAGAGTTAAAATCTAAATCCTAGTCTGTCTAACTCAAATAATCAAATAAAACGCTATAATACAGCAATTTATTAAACGATAAATCAAAAAGATTTACTGTTCAAATTATATAATTTCATATAAAAAATCATTATTTTTAAAATCTAAGTAGTTATTAGTAGATAATATTATAATATTGATAATCTCTATCAGTAGAATATATTTGTTGTTTCCTAACTCTTAGTATATAATCTTTAATTAAGAGATATACATATTTAGGAGAACAAGAATGAAGTTAGAAGATTTTACAGAACAGGAACAAAAACAGATAAAGAAAGGTCTTACTTTTTCGGTAATTAGTGATAAAGAAACTGCTGATAGAATACTTTCATTAGTTCCAGAAGAATTAAAGAAGAAGATTCCATTTTTCGTAAGAAAACATGCTAACACACGTACAGTAAAGAGAATTTCTGTCGAGTATCCAGAACTTTATGCAGCAGCTCAACAAGAAGGTGAATGGCCAGAAAAAGAAAAAGAAGAGCTACGTAAAGTTATTACAAATATTTTTCAAGAGAAAATGAATAAACATCAAATTAGATAATATAGGATTTGAAAATTATAGATATTATTATTATGTACCAGAATCAAAAGAGTAAAGTAGAATACTAAGCTTTTGATTCTGGTATTTTAATATTATAAGTTATTAAAATAGGTTCATACTTGCTCAATTTTAATAGATATAATATAATTATAAAGATAGTATAATGAGTGAATTGTAATTTTTAAACAATTTGATAAGGAGAAAATTATGTTTAGTAAGAGAAAATATTCGATAAGAAAGGTTTCAGTAGGTATTGCTAGTGTATTAATAGGTATTACTGCAGGATCTTTTGGAACAGCTTATGCACACGAAGATGTAAACAATATTGTTGTAAATACTGAAGTTACTCACGATGTTAATTTAGAACATGTAAACAAACCTGTTTTAGAAAAAACAGAAAAAATAAAAACTAAAGCTGACTTAGCTCAAAGTTCTACAGAATCTAATGCACTTAATGTGTGCGAAGATTGTAAACAGGAAGGGAAAATTATAGAACATCATAGTGTAGGTGTAACAGATAAAACTGTTTCAGTTAAATCTAAAACAGAAGAAATTTCTCTTGAAAAAACTTCAAAAACTACAGAACCTGTGGTAACTACACCGACTCCAGTGGTAAAAGTTCACAAAGAAGAGAAATTAGTTGAATCTATTTTAGAAGATAAGGTTGATTGGAATTCAATTGATGAAAAAGAATTTGTAAATTATCTATTAGCTGGTATTAAAGTTGATAAAAAGAAAGAACAGGAAATAAAAACTGTCTGGTTAGTTAAAGTTAAAGAATTGTTAGCAGTTAATCCTAATAATGAAAATCTTAAAAAAGTGAAATCTATTTTAGAAAATACTTTAAAGAATGAACCTTCAGTTGAAAAAGAAGCCAGAAAAGACAACCCTAAAGAAGAAAAAGTTACTGATGATAAAAAAGAAAATAAAGAAGTGACTAAAGAGACTGATAAGAAGGAAACTCCTAAAGAAAACAAAGTTTCTGAGAACAAGAAAGAAAAAAACGAAGTAAAAGAAGATAAAAAAGAAACTCCTAAAGAGCAAGCTCTTCCTGGAGAGAAGAAAGAAGCTCCTAGCAAAGAAACTTCAAAAGTGATTCCAAGTAAACAAGAAGCAACTAATGATAAGAAACAAGAAACTTCAACAAATACTGCTAAGGTAGAAAACCATGTTTTATCAGCGAAACTTTCAGGACGTGATGTAGCTGTATTATTTGATAAAGATAAAATAAAAGCTGATAATGTTTTTGTAGGGTCAATTAATGATGAAAATCTAAATAAAACTATTATCGAAAAATTAGGTAGTGAATATAAAGTTGTGGAAGTATTTGAAATTCATTTTGAAAAAGATGGGAAAAAGCTAGATAGTGATGCAGAACGTACAGTTAAAATGTCTGTTGTAAAAAATGATAATGCAGAACTAGAAGTATATCATATTGCGGAAAATAATGAACTAGAAAAAGTTGAAAGTAGTTTTAGTGAAGGATCTATACAATTTAAAATAAATCATTTTAGTAAATTTACTATTCTAGAGAGAATCAGAGTAGGTGCTAAGGATTTAGAAAGTCGTGTTCAAATAGTGACACCGGTAAAAGCTGAATATAAGCCTGAGAACAAAAAAGAAGAGTCTGATAATAGTAATAAAACGAATAGTAATAAAACTAATAGTGATACAAAAGAAAATAATACAAAAGAAAATGAACAACTACCGAAAACTGGTTTAGAAACAGGACAAACTGTTACTTTTGCGTTATTAGCTTTAGGGGCTGCAATAGCAATTAGAAGGAAACAAAATCAATAAAATCTAAGAAATTATCACACTTAGATATAGAAAATAAACTCGAATTAGGAGCTTATCCTAGTTTCGAGTTTATTTTTGGTTTATAAATTTATGTCCAGTATATTGAAAGATTCTCACCATCTTGTTTTCTAAAGGAGTTTGAACTTTAAAAAAGAAGTAGTGGTCTCTTTTATCTTTTGATTTATTAGCGGTTAATCTGAAAAAATTGCTATTGTTATTTACCATTAAACTTAAAATATCATCTGTTAAAAATGTTAGAGGAATATTTAATGCGGAATATTTATAGAAATCTTTTTCAAATTGATCATAGTTACTGCTAAAATAATCGAATTGTACTTCGTGTTGATTAAGTTTATTCATAGTCTAATTCCTCTGCTAGTGAAACTTTTAGAATATCATTAATTGAAACTTGTAATATGTTTTGTTTAGTAGAAAAATAAATAGTATCTTTGCCACAATCAACAACTTTCCCTAGATATGGTTCACGTTGATTGAGGATATATAAATATGCTAGTCCTTTAAAGAAATATAGCTGATTTAGTAATAATCTTTTTTCATCTTTATCCATATTATTGGAAAAGTCTATGGTGTCACCTTGTGTATTGATTGCGGTAGTATGCTCTGAGATGAAAAATCCCATCCATTTTGCCATACCACGATCAGCATATTCTCTTGCGGATTTATAAGGGAGATAATTTCTGTTTATCATATTATTCCATCCATGCCACCGGCATGTCCTCCTACTAATTTACTTCTTTCTTTAACACGTGAACCTTCCATCAACATACTTCCGTTTTGTACAGAGAGAAATCCATATTTATCACGTATGCTATCTAATGTTTTATCTATTTTTCTTTGTTTTTCAATAGCTTCAATATCATCGAATAGAGAGTATATTGTAAGATTATCATCTACTAAGTTATCGTATCTAACTGCGATAGAACGTACAGCACCACCATCATATTTACTTCTAAAGAGTTCTAAAACATAATCGGTTAGTTGCTTTGTGCTTTGAGTAGGATTAATCTTTTTAGATGCGTTAATAGATTTTTTATTTTCAATTCTACTGTAACTAATATGAATATGTACGGATTTTGCGTTCTTCTTAATTCTTCTTAGTCTTATGGCGACTTGTTCAGCCATTTCAGATAAAACTAATTCTATTTGTGATTTTATTTTATAGTCTTTAGGAAGGACTTGGGAGTTACCTAAACCTTTTGATTTTGGCTTATAAGGTTTTGAGGGCTTACTTTCATCTATACCATTTGCGTGGAACCATAGCTGAACTCCGATAATTCCAAATTCTTTTTTTAGTATATCAGGATTAGCATTTGCTAAATCTTTAACAGAATCTATTTTTAATTTATTTAATCTTTTTTCTGTTCTTTTTCCTATACCCCAAAAATCAGTAAGAGTTGGTATACTCCACACTTTTGTTTCAACATCTTCGTATGACCAATTTGCTCGCATAGTAGGAGTTTTCTTAGCTTCATTATCTAAAGCAAGTTTTGCTAGAAGTGGATTAGAATTGCTCATGCCCACAGTTGAGTATACTCCTGTTTTTTTCCATATATCATGTTGGATTTTCGCACAAATTATGTCCAATTTTTCTTTTCTTGTTTTAGTAGAATCTTTTATGAAGTAATTAAGGGACTGAGTTAAATCGATAAAACCTTCATCAATCGAGTAGGGATGGATATCTTCGTCTGGAACATAATTTTTTAGTACGTTGAGTATTTGTATATTTTTCTCAATATATAGAGTCATTCTTGGGGGGACTATTAATGTTTTCTTAGCCCAAGATTCAATGTGTTTAATATATTCTGGAGTTATTTTAAGCCCTTGTCTTTTTGCATTATAAAACGAAAAACGTCGTGTATTGATATCAAAAGGCAGATCGTAACTTCTTCCAACATTATTTTTTCCGAAAACTTCTTTAAATATAGGAGAGCTGGCTAAGATTAGACCATTAGAATTATCACTTCTACTCATTACACAAAGTGAGGTAGTTAGCGGATTAAGTCCACGTTCTACACATTCGACACTAGCGTAAAAAGATTTCATGTCTATAAACGCTATGTCAGAATGAGGTTCTAATGTGTAGTCAATTATTCCCATGGATTTACACCTCTGTTATTGGTTTGAACGAATCTGTGACTATTCCTACAATATGTACTTCTTCTATAGGAGCCATTATGTCTTTATAACTATCGTTGATAGAAACTAAGCGAACAATATTGCCCTCCAAATAAACTTTTTTTATGTATGTTTCTTCATTGTAGACTACAGCGTAAACTAATCCGTCAAAATCATACCCAGTTTTCTTAATTAGGGCGACATTTCCGCTATGGTATTTAGGTTCCATAGAATCCCCATCAATCCATGAAGCTATATCATAAGGGATATCTTTATCAAAATAAACTGTATCGAAATCATAGTTTTCATAGTAGAAATTTCCTAGTCCAGCTGATAATTTTGCGTGAACTTGATATTTATGTAATTGAGAAATATATAGTTTATTCGCTATAGTCAAAAGTTTCTTTTGATTTATATCGTTTAACTGTAGATATTTATTAACTATTTCGTATTCTGATTCAAAATAGGTAGTTTCTACATTGAAATAAAGAGCTAGTTCTTCTAAATTTTTCTTATTAGGAACATATTTACCTTTTTCCCAACTATTGTAGGCAGCACGAGTAACACCAAGATATTCAGCTACTGCAGTTTGAGAAACTTTTCTTTTAGTACGCAAAGATTTTAATCTATTATTGCAAAACATAACTACCTCCGTTTATAATATTTGTAAAGTTATAACTTTACAAATATTATAAATTAAAAAATAGAATTTGTCAAAGTATAAATAAAAAGAATTGGCTCAGAAATTTTTATTTCTGGCCAATTCTAGATAATTAATTAGCATTAAATATTATTTGATTACATATTCATATTAACACGGTGCCATTCGTTTATAACATATGAAAGTTGTCCAATTTGGTTTAAACCAACAAGATTAATTTCTTGGGTAGCAGGAGTTGTTCCACCTAAACCAGCCGTATATAGAGCAATAATATAAGGTGTTTTTTCATAAACTATTGCATCAACGTTTAGTGCATCATTAACATAACCTGGTTTTTGTTCAATTTGGAGATTTGGTAAATATCGTTTATAGTACTCACCTGGGAATGATTCTCCAATATACCGACGAAGATCCTTATATTTTTCTTTACCATCCCATAGATGTTGAAGAACTTGGATGTAATAATTAGTTGTAGTTTTGTTATCAGTACTGAAAGTTTTTAGTTCTCCTTTAGACTCTCCGTATCTATTATACATTTTATATACTTCACTCATACCGCCTAAGCGGTCACCAAGAGCATATGCTGGAGTATTTTCTGAATAAACTAATGAATACTGTTGCATTTCTGGAATAGTCATAGCCCCATTAAAAGCTCTAACATATGCATCGTGCTCTCCGATATATTCATACTCTGTCTTAGTTATATCATATCGTTCGGTCATTGATAAATTATATTTATCAAAATCATCGACAATTATCATATTAAGTGGAAGTTTGTAAGTTGAACCAGCAGTCATTGGTTGAGTCTCATTCATTTCTATTAGTTCCCCAGTGTTTAAGTTTTTATATGAGAAAGCTACTTGAGAATTTTTAATTCCATTTGCTTTTAGGTAAGCTTGGACAACTTCAGGTAGAGTCATATTTACATAATCAAAATTTAAACCTAGTGATTTTATAGTTGCCGCATCAGCAGCCATCGTAGCTTGTTTTTCTTCTAAAGATTTAACTTTTTTCTCTGGTTCTTTTGCTTCGTCTTTATTATCATTTTGTTCAGCATTAGCTTGTTCGTTTGTATTATCTGTTTTATTAGCATGCCAATAAGATATTATATTATTTAAATTTACAATATGCTTTTTATTTAAATAATAAAGAGCAGCTATGGATATTAAAAATAGAGAAGATAATAATATTATAATTTTTTTAATTTTCGACATAGGTTCCTTCGACATAAATTCTCCTGTTTATATTTATTTCGTTAACCTAATAATTATAAATGATAAAATGCGAAATTTCAAGTAATATCTAAGGGGAATTAGGGTGGATTTTTAAAAATTAAATGTAGTCAAATTTGATAGAGTTATAGAAAAAGAGTAATAAATTATAGCATAATATTAATGTTGAAATAGTTAACGGAAACACATTAATTTTAAAATTTTGAGGAGAATATTATTAGTGGATTGTGTTCGTGTGGAAATTCGAAATGAATTTTATAGAGTTTAAGAGAAAGAGAGAATTTTATTTTACTATCTATATGTATTAAATTATGGTATTATTATAGGAATTATAAAGTAAATTATTTTATAGGTGATAAAATGACAAAAAGAAAACAGGTGAACTTAGTTATATTTTTTATTGGAATATTTATTTTAATGGCTAGTGGGTACAATAGTTTCTTAAAACCTTTAGATAATGCAATTATTAATTTTATTCAAGGATTAGAGAATTCAGTACTTACTAGTATATATTTAAATATGACCAATATAGCAGATATGAAACAAAGTGCAATAATAACAGTTATGATAGTTATAATACTATTCGCAAGAAAGTTTAAAAGAGAGGCTTTATTTTTAACTCTTACAATGGGAACATGTGGTATAGTGATGGCTTTTATTAAAACAATATTTAATCGTCCACACCCGAATATACATCGATTAGTAGAGTTGAATAGTTTAAGTTTTCCTAGTGGGCATTCAACTTCAGCCACAATATTGTATTTATCGTTAGCCTTAATATACATAAAATTGATGAAGAAAACTACATATACTCCAATTCTTGTAGCTACAGCTGGAATTTTATTTATTGTAAGCTCTAGAATTTATTTAGGAGTTCATTATCCAACTGATACGATAGCGGGGGTATCTTTAGGAAGTGCAATAGTGCTAATTTACAATCTAATTTATTATAGTAGGAAGTAAGGTGAAACAGTATGAAGAGAATCTTATTGATAACAGGCTCATTTGGGAACGGGCATCTGCAAGTTTCAAAAAACGTTAGAGAAATATTTGAAAAGTACTATGGTGATAAAGTGACAGTAATAGAGTCTGATTTATTTTTACAGGCACATCCGAATTTAACGTCTGTTTTGAAAAAGTTGTATCTATATAGCTTTTCGTATTTTAGAGATATCTATGGCTATTTATATTATGCTGGTAGGAATCAAAGTGATATCTCTGTCTACAGGTATTTTAGTTATGAGTATTTAAAAAGATTAATGAAAGAAGTTAAACCAGACATTATTATATCTACATTTCCGACACCAGCATTATCTCTGTTAAAAAATAAAAAGATACCAATAGTAAATATAATAACAGATTATCATTTTCATAAAAGTTGGCTAACAAAAGGAGCGTTTCGATACTACGTTGCGACTAATGATACTGAAAAAGAGTTGTTGAAATTAGGGGTAGAAAAAAACAAGATTAAAAAATTTGGTATACCGATTGCAGAAAAATTTGATGATATTCTTGATGTTGATAGTTGGTTAAAAGATAACGGTCTAAGTACTACAAAAAATACAGTTTTATTATCTGCCGGAGCTTTCGGGGTATCTACTGACTTTGCAATGCTTATCGAGCAATTGAAAAAGAAAAGTAACGATGTTCAAGTAGTAGTAATTTGTGGTAAAAATAAGAAGTTGAAAAACGAGTTAGATTATAAATACAGTAGAGATAAAGATGTTAAGATTTTCGGATATACAGAGAATATGTGTGAGTGGATGAAATCTTCTAGTGTACTTATAACAAAGGCTGGGGGAGTAACTATATCTGAAGCGTTAGCGAGTAATATTCCATTAATTCTTTTTAATCCAGTACCAGGTCAGGAGATGGAGAATGCTAGATACTTCAAGAAACATAATATGGCCAAAATTGCTAAAAATCAAGAGGAAGTACTGAAATATGTAGAACAATTATTATCGAAAGATAACATTGAAAAAATGAAGTCCAATATGAGGGGGAATTATTTACCCAAGGCTAGTTACAATATATGTGAAGATATAATGAGTTATTTAGACTCAATATAAAATTATATTTTAGATAATTATAAATATTTAGATACCGACTTAAAAGTTAGAAGAGAATCTAATTTTTGAATCGGTATTTTTTTAAAATATTTTATTCAGATAAAATTTATAGAAAGTCACTGTATATGCTATAATATCATATAGAGGTGTTAATATATGAAAAAAATTTCGTATGAGGAATTTAGTGAACGATTAAAACACGGGGAAAAGAATTTTAATGACTTGATTTTTGAAGATATGAATTTAAAAGGGTTTAATTTATCGAGATTAGATTTTTCTTCTTCAAATTTTATCAATGTAGATTTTGGTAATGTAGATTTTACAGATAGTAATCTAGAAAATTGTCTTCTAGATGATTGTAATATGAAAAATGCTCTTTTTGTTAATTCGAATCTAAAAAAAGCATCGATGAGAAGGGTGAATTTACAAAATGCCAATATTAAGGGTGCCAAGTTATATGCAGCTGTTTTAGAAGGTGCAAATTTAAAAAATATTATTTTTGATAATAAAACGGAGTATTTTAAATTATATTGTCCCGAACAAGGAGCGTTTATTGCTTATAAAAAAGGACTTAATAATAGAATTATAAAGCTTTTGATACCAAGTGATTCAAAAAGAGTATCTTCAACTAGAAACTGTTGCAGATGTGATAAGGCTAAGGTATTAGAAATAAAAAATTTTGAAGGTACTATTTTTTATGACGAAGCATGGTCAACTGTTGCTGAGGACTTTTGTTATAAACTTGGAGAGTGGGTTTATGCAGGAAATTTCAATGAAGATCGATGGTATGATTCAACCGGAGGTATTCATTTTTGGATGACAGAAGAAGAGGCAAAAAAATATTAAAAATAAAAGATGTAGGAGATAAAAGTGAGAATAGCTTTACTTTGTAGATATGATGGTAGCAATTACCATGGATTTCAAATACAACCAAATAATAATACAATTCAAGAAGAAATTGAGAAGAGTTTAAAGAAAATTAATAAAAAAGATGTGCGACTTTATATGAGTGGAAGAACGGACAGTGGTGTTCATGCCTATGGGCAGGTATTACATTTTGATACTGATTTAAATATTCCAGATGTTGCCTGGGTTAAGGCTTTAAATGCTACTATTCCAAAAGATATTAGAATAGTAGGAGCAACGACAGTTTCAGAGGATTTCCATGTTAGATATAATAGTACACAAAAAACATATTATTATAAATTATACATCGGAAGAGAAGTTGATCCATTTTTATTAAATTATGTAGGTAAACATAGTTTTGATTTTAATTTTGAAAAGGCTCAAGAAGCACTGAAGTATTTTATAGGAGAACATGACTTTTCATCATTTTGTTCGAAAAACTCTAGTGTTGAGGATAAGGTTAGGACGATATATAGTTTAACTATGGAAAAAGATCCGATTAATCCTAATATTGTAAACTTTGAAATTACAGGGAATGGTTTCTTATATAACATGGTTAGGATAATTATTGGAACTATACAAAATGTAGCTGCTGGTAAGTATGAAGCGGACTATATAAAAGAAATACTAGATAAAAGAGAACGTCAATTTGCTGGCCCTAAGGCAGATGCTGCTGGATTATACCTAAAAGAGGTAGTATATGATGATGATAAAGTAAATGAGTTTATTAAAAATAGTTTACAGAGTTATTGTAATAAATAACAGATAGGAGTGACTTGAAAATCGTGATTTCATAGAAATCGATTTTTCAGAGTCACCCTCGCACAGTTTATTAGATATCTAAAAAGCTTTTATAAAGTGAATTTAGATATCAATAAACCGCTGCGTCTATGAATTCTCATATGAACTTTGTTAAAATTTAGGACTTTTGGATTAGCCCCATTTAGATTGAGAAAAATCGGGATATTTGATATAATAAAAAGATATTCTATAGAAATTAGGTAATAAAATGATAAAATTTGAAGATGTTTTTTTTCAGTATTCTAGTTCTAAAAAGACTGCATTATCAAATATAAATTTAGAAATAAAAGAAGGGCATTGGTTAAGTGTCTTAGGAAAAAATGGAAGTGGAAAATCAACGTTAATGAAGTTGATTTATGGTCAAAATTTAGCAACTTCTGGGAAGGTCCTATTTAATAATAAAGAATACAGTAAAGAAATTTATGACGATATAAAAAATAAAATAGCTATAGTATTTCAAAATCCTGACAACCAATTTGTAGGTTCTACTGTAGAAGAAGACATTGCTTTTGGTCTTGAAAATAGGAATGTACCACAAGAAGATATGGATAAAATAATAGATGAGGTTTTAGAGATTGTAGATATGAGAGACTACAGAAAATATGAGCCATCATCACTATCAGGAGGACAAAAACAAAGGGTTGCAATAGCATCTTCTCTTGCTTTAAATCCTGAGATTTTAATACTCGATGAGGCGACAAGTATGCTTGATCCGAAGGCAAGAAAGTCCATTTTAGGGTATATAAAAAAAATTAATAGAGAAAAAGGAATAACTATAATATCAATTACTCATGATGCAGAAGAGAGTATTTATCCGGATGACATTGTTATATTAGAGAGTGGAGAAATAGTTTATCATGGAGACTACACTACACTATACTCTGATACGACAACACTGGAAAAATATAGTTTAGAAGTTCCTTTTGTAGAAAGAGTAAAAAAAGATCTAAATAATTACCTAAATCAAGATATATTTGAAATAGAAGAAGATGAGGAGAGTGTAGTGAAAAAAATATGCAAATTAGTTTAAAAAATGTAAGCTATACTTATAATTATAAAACCCCTTATGCAAGAGAAGTGTTGAAAGATATTAACTTGAATGTAGAAGAAGGAAGTTATACAGTTATAATAGGTAAGACTGGGAGTGGAAAATCTACTCTTATAGAGCATATTAATGGTTTATTATTACCTACACATGGAGAAGTATTAGTAAATAATGTACTAATTACTAATCCGAAAAGTAAAAAAGAAAAGCGTGAACTGGCTAAAAAATTAAAAGTATTAAGACAAGATGTTGCCGTATTATTCCAATTTTCTGAACAACAATTATTTGAAACAAGTGTATTAAAAGATATTATCTTTGCACCGCTAAACTACGGTATATCAGCAGAAAGAGCCATTTCTAAAGCTAAAGAATTAATAAAGTTAGTCGGATTAGATGAGAGTTACTTGGATAAATCACCATTTGAACTTTCTGGTGGAGAGATGAGAAAAGTCGCCCTATGTGGAGTGCTTGCTCTTGAACCGAAAGTATTGATATTAGATGAGCCAACAGTAGCTTTAGATTATAAGAGTCGTGAAGAAATCATGACCATGGTGAAAAAACTTAAAGACGAACTTAATATGACAATAGTTCTTATATCTCATAATATGAACTACGTATTAGAGTATGCAGATAAGGTTTTTGTTTTAAAAAATGGAAAAATTAATTTTGAAGGAACGGTGGAGGAACTTTTTGCTGATGAAAAACTGCTTAAAGAAAATTCACTGGAACAACCAGAATTACTAAAATTTTATAATAATCTGCAAGAAAATAATATTAAACTAGATGTATTTCCTAGGAAATACGAAGATTTAATAGATGCTTTAAAAAATAAGATAGGAAGTAGTATAAATGAATAATTCATTAATAAGTAAATATATTCCATTGAATACAATTATTCATAATCTAGATCCTAGAGCGAAAATATTTTTTGTAATTTTGTACTTAATAGATGTCTTTATTGCTTATAATGTTCTAGAGTTTTCTATCTTGTTTTTAATGTTGATAATGATAGTTATATTATCAAAAACAAGTCCAGCATTTTTAATAAATAGTGTAAAAGCAATTAGTATATTAATTATATTTACTTCTTTTATTCATCTTGTTTTTAATAAAAAAGGTGAAGTATTGTTAGAGGTGTTGGGCTGGAAAATTTATAGTGGAGCACTTTTTGGAATAGCATTGATAACTGTTAGATTTATCTTAGTCGTTATGATAATGGTAGTTTTTATGGCTACTACTTCACCAACTGAGATAACGAATGCTATAGAAAAGAGTCTTGGATTCTTACAGAAAGTAGGAATTCCAATTTCAACTTTTGCATTAGTATTATCAATTTCACTAAGATTTATTCCAACTATATTAGAAGAAACTAATAGAATAATAAATGCACAGGTTTCTCGTGGTTCAGATTTTAATGAGGGGAATCTAGCGCAGAAAGTAAGAAAGTTTATTCCAATATTAATCCCCCTATTTATAGCTACTCTAAAAAGAGCTGATGAACTTGCTACTGCAATGGAAGTAAGAGGGTATTCTACAACTGGAATAAGAAGTAAGTATAAAGTATTGAAATATAGTAATCTAGATTATTTAAGTTATATATTAATAATAGTCATTACAATATTAATAATACTGTAGTGTTAAATTAAAGAAAGGAGATAGGATGGAAACAGAAATAATTAATATTTCTAAAAGTGAAAATAAAGAAGAAATATATAGTAAATTAACTACATATTATAAAGAAGGGAAGTTAGTAGCTATTCCAACAGAAACGGTATACGGACTTAGTGCTAATGCTATGGACGATGAAGCGGTAAGTAAAATATATGAAGCTAAAGGACGTCCTAGTGACAATCCATTAATTGTTCATTTTTATGAAATGAACCAATTGGATAGTATAGTCGATTATAACGATGAAAATGTAAAAAAACTAATAAATAATTTTTGGCCAGGACCTATGACGTTAATTTTAAATGCTAAAGATAACAATGGTGTTTCTAAAAAGGTTACTGCAGGATTAAATACATTAGCTGTTAGGATGCCCTCTAATATTACTGCTCGAGAAATATTAAAGGAAACTGAAGTTTTATTAGCAGCACCAAGTGCTAATACAAGTGGTAAACCATCTCCAACAAAATTTGAACATGTTTACCATGATTTGAATGGGAAAATTGATGTAATAATCGAAGATGAGCAATCTGATATTGGTTTGGAAAGTACAGTTATTGATTGTACGAGATATCCTCTTGTTATTGCACGTCCTGGAGAAATTACAAAAGAAGATATAGAAGGTGTGCTAGGAGAAGGTAGTGTAAAATATAATGAAGAAATATTAACAAAAAACGAGACTCCTATCGCCCCTGGAATGAAATATAGACATTATTCTCCAGAAGCGGAATTAGTGTTGTTTAATGATTCGTTTGAGAAATTAATAAGTATTTTAAAAGAAAGAGATAAAAAAACTGGCTTTATTACATATAAAGAAATGGAATCAGAAGTTGACTTTTTAAATGTTTCTGTAAAATATTTAGCGGATAATGAGAAAAGTGTTGAACAATCTAATAAAAATTTATATAATATTCTAAGGGAGTTTGATGAAGAAGAGATAGAAGAGATTTTTATACTACCGATTGAAGAGACAAAAGAGAATAAAGCTTTATTAAATAGACTTAATAAAGCAATAAGTAAAAAATAAAATAGGAGATTTGTAATGAAAAAGTTATACGTAGTTATACCTTGTTACAATGAAGAAGAGGTATTAAACGAAACTGCAAAAAGATTAGAAGTTAAAATGAATTCTATGATAGAAGAAGATTTAATTTCAAAAGATAGCCGTGTTGTTTTAGTGAACGATGGTTCAAAAGATAAAACATGGAAGATGATAGAAGAACTTCATAAAAAAAATCCATTATTCAGTGGTATTAACTTAAGTAGAAATAGAGGTCACCAAAATGCTCTATTAGCAGGACTTATGACTGTTAAGGATCACTGTGATGTAAGTATTTCAATGGATGCTGATTTACAAGATGATATTAACGCTATGGATGAAATGATGAAAAAATATCTTGAAGGTGCTGATGTAGTTTACGGTGTTCGTTCAGCAAGGACTACAGATACATTCTTTAAACGTTTCACAGCAGAGGCATTCTATAAAGTAATGGAAAAACTAGGAGCTAATACAGTATTTAACCATGCAGACTATCGTTTAATGAGTAAACGTGCATTAGAAGGATTAGCTCAATTTAAAGAAGTAAACTTATTCCTACGTGGTATTGTTCCTATGATAGGATATCCAAGTGATATTGTAACATACGAACGTGCAGAAAGATTTGCTGGAGAAAGTAAATATCCATTATCTAAGATGTTAGCATTTGCTTTTGAAGGAATTACTTCTTTATCTGTAAAATTAATTAGATTTATTACTATAGGTGGAGCATTGATGATATTTATTGCTGCGATAGTATTTTTCTACACTTTATATAGTTACTTTGCAGGATTTGCAAGACCGGGGTGGTCAAGCTTAATGATATCGATGTGGTTCATCGGTGGAATGATTATGATTTCATTAGGTATTGTAGGTGAATATGTAGGTAAAATTTACTTAGAAACAAAAGGTCGCCCAAGATTCATTGTTGAACAATTTTTAAACGAAGAAAAAAACGAAGAGGAATAATTGGCAATGAATAAGGAAATATTAAATAAATTTTCTAATTTTTTAGTAAAAGTCATAGCTGTGATTTTTATGGTGCTTATGGGGATTAATTCACTATTAGTATTAACAAAAACAGCGATATTTCCGAAAGATTATCAAGAAACTTTATATTATGAAAATGATAGTGCTATACTGAATATTATATTTCTTATAATATTTAGTATAGTTATCTTAATATTAGCAAGATATTTGAAAAAAATAATAAGTGTTCAAAGATTAGTTTTAGTTGTAATGATTTACACATTTATTATTAGTATATTATTTGCGATATTGAGACGTGATTATGTGCAATTTGATCCATTTAATGTAATAGATCAAGCTAACAATTTCATAAGAGAAAACTATAGTGGTCTTGATAAAGGAAATAACTATTTATATATATATTCACACCAAATTACAACAGTATTTCTTTTCCAAATAATACTGTCATTATTTGGTAGGGCAACATTTATTTTATATATAATGCAAAGTTTTTCGATAAGTTATATAATTTTTATGTTATATAAAATATCTAATATAATGTTTGAGGATGAAGATACAAACTATTTAGTTGTAATTCTTAGTGGACTATGTTTCCCGTTAGTATTTTATGTTGCATTTGTATACGGATTGCTGCCAGGTATGTTTTTAACATTAGTCGCTTATTATTATTTTATAAAATATACTAAATATAAAAAATGGTATACGTTGGTAATAAGTGCTTTAAGCATTAATATTGCAATTCTATTTATAGGTAATAACTTAATACATATGCTAGCAATATTCTCAGCAGCCATAATTTATCTTATTAGAGTTAGAGATAAAAAGGTAATAGCTTTTATAGTCAGCTGTTTATTTTTAATGAGTGCGTCTAAGAGTCTAATTTATAATTATTATGAAGTTAAGAGCCAAAAGACAATCGCCGAGGGTGTTCCGAAAATTACATGGATAGCGATGGGGATGCAAGAAGGAGATCGTGAAGCAGGTTGGTGGAATAGATTCAATTATGACATAATGCCAGAAGAAGATTATGATGCAAAACGTATAACTGATATTTCAAAAGATTCTATAAAACAAAGAGTAGAGGTATTTAAGAAAAATCCTAGATATGCTGTAGATTTTTATCAAAGAAAATATGAAAATCAATTTATAGAACCAACATTCCAAAGTTTATTGGTCACAGCACCTCAAAGAAACTTTGATAATGAAACTAAGTTAGAGAAAGTAAAAGACTTTTTTATAAAACAAATTTACTTTGATGGAACTCATGATGTAATTTCATTTATTATGAAGGTATTTCAAGTATTTGTGTATGTATTTTCTGTAGTTTTTGCAGTGAATGTCTATAAAAAGAAAAAAGAAATATTAACGATAATCCCAGTTGCATTTATTGGTGGAACATTATTTCATATGATTTGGGAAGCGAAAAGTAGATATGTATTCCCGTATTTCGTATTTTTAATTCCACTTGCTGCATATGGATTAACAATTGTGCGAAATAAAATAACTGAGTATAGAAAAAATAAAGAGGAAAAAGATGAAAAAGGTAATATATAAAGCTTTTGTCGTAACATTATTGGGACTAGCTGTATCTACTCCAACGATAAAAGCTAATGATGTTTATGTACCCTTTGGAGAAAAGAAATTTACAGAAATTGAAAATAGTCAAAAAATAGATTTCGATGATCTTAATCTTAAAGAAGCGTTACTAGAATATTATAAGTTTCATATTAATAAAGACTATAAAGGTGAAGAAGTAACGATAGGAATGATGGAACAATTTACAAGTTTATCATTACCTTGGAAAAATATTTTTTCTCTAAAAGGTTTAGAATATGCTGTTAATTTGAAAAATTTAAATCTATCAAATAACTTTATTGAAGATATTACACCTTTAGAAAAACTAGTAGAATTGGAAGATTTAAATCTAACAAATAATAAAATAAAAGATCCAAAAAGTTTGGCAAAATTAACAAAATTAAGACAATTAGTGCTTAGAAAAAATCTAATGAATAACTTAGATTTTCTAAATGATTTAAAAGTAGAATCATTAGATGTTTCGATGAACAGTGTTTTGAAAGACTATATTCCGAATAATTTAAAACTTGAAAACCTAAGGAGTTTAAATATTTCTGGTATAGGTTTAGATAATATTTCATTTATAAAAAATGCTACAAAACTTGAGAGTCTAGTTGCTGAAGAAAATGCTATTAAAGATATAACACCATTAACTGAATTAAAGTCGTTAAGGGTATTGTATTTAGATAGAAACAGTATAAGTGATATCTCAGCACTTAAAAATTTATCAAGTTTAGAAGAATTACTATTATATAAAAACAATATTGAAAATATAGATGCATTGAAAGATAAAAAGTATTTATATCGATTGATGCTGAACGAAAATATAGGTCTGAGAAATATAGATGCGTTAAAAGATGTACCGAATATTTCTAGTGTAGATATATCTGATACAGCGGTCTCTGATATTTCAGCATTAAAGGATGCAAAATATCTTTATTATATAGCTTTAAAAAATACTAAAGTAAGTGAAACTGACATAACTACATTCGAAAAAAATAACTTAGAAGTTAAAAAATCTAATAATATAGATAAAAAACTAGAGGTAGTAAAAACAGAAGCTGCGAAATATTTCAGTGTAAAAAATTATATTTTCATGTTGTTAATATTAATTTTTACTTTTAGTGGGATAAGAAGTTATTGGAAAAAAAATAAATAAAATGAAAAAGATAGATGAGTTTCCCTTGAAATTCATCTATCTTTGTGCTAGAATTACATTAATGAAATAAATCAACGTATACTTAGGATAAGATATATATTTAACTTATTTAAGAGAGGGTATGGTGCTGAAAATACCTATAAGCAATATATGTTACTACCTAGCTAATAGTATTAACATAGTTAGTGAGCTATATTCACAAAGAGGAAGTAAAATTACTTCGAATTTGGGTGGTACCACGAAAAGATTCGTCCCTTCTTTAGTTTCGGCTAGAGAAGGGGCTTTTTTAATTTCTAAGTAAGTTAGACTAAGTATATTAAGAAAGAAGGAGACCTTAAAATGGCTAAATTAGTTTTTCCAGATGGAAATGTAAGAGAATATGATAATAAAACACCTTTAGAAATTGCAGAAAGTATCAGCGTTAGTCTTAAGAAAAAAGTTATTTCTGCAAAATTAGATGAGGATTACATCGAAGTTAACAAACCAATAACAAAAGATGGTCATTTAAAACTTATCGTAGCAGATGACGAAGATAAAGATAGTTTATACGTATTACGTCACACTTGCGCACACGTATTAGCACAAGCATTAAGAAGATTATACGGTAAAGATGTACACTTCGGAGTTGGTCCAGCTATCGATGGTGGATTCTACTATGACTTTGATGCTGAATATAAAGTTTCAGAAGAAGACTTCAAAGCAATTGAAAAAGAAGTTAAGAAAATTATTAGCGAAAATTATGCAATTGAAGGTCGTGAAGTAAGTAAAGAAGAAGCTTTAGAAATCTTCAAAGAAGATCCATATAAAGTAGAATTAATTAATGATCTTCCAGCTGATGAAGTAATTACAGTTTACACACAAGGTGAATTTACTGACCTTTGTCGTGGAGGACACGTAAGTTCAACTTCAAAAATTAAAGAATTTAAATTATTATCTGTAGCTGGTGCATACTGGAGAGGTAATAGTGATAATAAAATGTTACAACGTATTTACGGAACAGCTTACTTCACTAAAGATCATATGGAGCAACACTTAGTGAGATTACAAGAAGCACGTGAACGTGACCACAGAAAACTAGGTAAAGAACTAGGAATCTTCACAACAAGTCAAAAAGTTGGTGCTGGATTACCATTATGGTTACCAAATGGTGCTACTATCCGTCGTACAATCGAAAGATATATCGTAGACAAAGAAGTTGAATTAGGATATGATCACGTTTATACTCCAATTATGGGATCTAAAGATCTATATATTACAAGTGGACACTGGGACCATTATCAAGAAGATATGTTCCCACCAATGGAGATGGACCACGAAACAATGGTACTACGTCCAATGAACTGTCCTCACCACATGATGGTTTATAAAAATGAACGTCACTCATACCGTGAACTTCCAATTCGTATCGCTGAACTTGGAATGATGCACCGTTATGAAGCAAGTGGAGCTGTAAGTGGATTACAACGTGTTCGTGGTATGACTCTAAACGATGCTCACATTTTCGTTCGTCCAGACCAACTTAAAGATGAATTCAAACTTACTGTAGGTCTTATCGAAGAAGCATACAAAGATTTAGGTATTAAAAACTTCAGCTACCGTCTATCTTACAGAGATCCAGAAAATACTGAAAAATACTTCGATGATGATGCAATGTGGAACAACGCTCAACAAATGTTAAAAGAAACTGCTGATGAATTAGGTTTAGACTATGTTGAAGCTGAAGGAGAAGCAGCATTCTACGGACCAAAACTTGACGTTCAAGTAGAAACAGCAATTGGAAAACAAGAAACATTATCTACAATTCAATTAGACTTCCTATTACCAGAAAGATTCGAATTAGAATACATTGGTGAAGATGGAAAAGCTCACCGTCCAGTAGTTATCCACCGTGGTATTGTATCAACTATGGAAAGAATGGTTGCCTTCTTATTAGAAGAGTACAAAGGGGATTTACCAACATGGTTATCACCAAACCAAGTACGTATCATTCCAGTAAACAATGACTACCACTATGACTATTCTAAAGAAATCATGCAAGAACTTAAAAAAGCTGGTGTTAAAGTAGCTATCGATGATAGAGATGAAAAATTAGGATATAAAATCCGTGAAGCAGCAAGCAAAAAAATTCCATATACTTTAGTAATTGGAGATAAAGAAGTTGAAAACAGAAATGTTAACGTAAGAACATTTGGTTCACACGATCAAAAAGAAGAAAGCTTTGCTGAATTTAAAGAAAATATCTTAAGAGAAATTAACGAAAGATTAATCGAGAAAAACGCATAGTAAAATAAAAAGAGAAGGGGTGGAAGTTCATCCCTTCTTATAATAAGGAGAGATATAATGTTAACTCAATTAACAAAAAATGTAAAAAAAGGTCAAGTTAGAGTAAAAATTAAAACTACTCATGGAGATATGACTTTCAAATTATTTGAAAAAGATATTCCAAAAGCAGTAGAAAACTTTTTAACTCATGCAAGAAATGGATACTATAAAGGTATTATTTTCCACCGTGTAATTAAAGACTTTATGATTCAAGGTGGAGACCCAACTGGAACAGGTATGGGAGGAGAATCAATATGGGGACGTAGTTTCGAAGATGAATTCTCAATGGATTATTTCCACTTCTATGGTGCGTTAAGTATGGCGAATGCTGGACCAAACACAAATGGAAGTCAATTCTTTATAGTTCAAAATTCTCATGTAGATGCTAGAACTTTACAAGCACTTGAACAAGGTGGTTGGCCAAAAGAGGCTGTTGAAGGTTATGCTAAACTAGGAGGAACTCCTCACTTAGATCACCGTCACACAGTGTTTGGACAACTTATTGCAGGTGCGAAAACTTTAGAAAAAATTGCAGCTGTAAAAACTGGAGCTCAAGATAAACCAGTTGAAGAAGTTGTAATTCTTGATGTAGAAGTTAAATAAATATAAGAAAACAAGATTAATGAGAGATTAATCTTGTTTTTTATATATTATATGAAGAAATAATAATTATATAATTTTAGAATTTAGATAATGAAAATTAATATAAACTAAAGAACAGAGGAAACTTTTTTCCAACAATAAAATATTATTAATTATTTTAAATTTCTTCTCGAAAAAAATAAAAAAAAACACTTTCAAATTGACTATTCATGTGATATAATTATGAAAGTTTGAATATAAAAAAAGGAGAAAAAGAATGGCAGAAAAAACAAGAGTAAAACCAATTCTTGATGTTCATGAAAAGCCTAACTTAGCTCTATGGGTAACGTTAAGCTTACAACACTTATTCGCAATGTTTGGAGCGACTGTGTTAGTACCAATTTTAACAGGATTACCAGCAAGTACAGCTTTAACAACATCAGGTATTGGAACACTTACGTATTTATTAATAACTAGAGGTAAAATTCCTGCATACTTAGGATCTTCATTTGCCTTTATTAATCCTATTATTGTATTATCAACAACACACAATGTTGAAACAGCAATGCTTGGTGCATTTTTAGCCAGCTTAGTTTATGGTGTTGTAGCAATGTTAATTTACAAATTCGGTGTAAATTGGTTGCTTAAACTTTTACCACCGGTAGTAGTTGGACCTATTATCATTGTTATTGGACTTGGAATTGCTCCTACAGCAATTAACATGGCGATGTATAAAACAGTAGATGGAGCTAAAGTTTATGATTTGAAATACTTCTTAGTAGCTCTTATCACATTGGCAGCAACTATTTTCTGTTGCGTAGCTTTAAGAGGATTTGCTAAACAAATTCCTGTATTATTAGGGATTGTTTTCGGTTATATCGTAGCAGTATTCGCAGGATTAGTAGATTTCCAACCAGTTATCGATGCTCCTTGGTTTAGTTTACCGAAGTTCACAATTCCTTTTGTGACATATACACCACATTGGAATGTAGCAGCATTAGCGATGGTACCTATCGCTATAGTTACTATTAACGAACACATAGGTCACCAAATGGTATTATCTGAAGTTGTAGGAAGAAACTTCCTAAAAGATCCAGGTCTACATCGTTCAATTTTAGCTGATGGAACAGCGATGATGTTCGCATCACTTTTAGGTGGGCCACCAAGTACAACATATGGTGAAAACATTGGGGTTCTTGCTATTACACGTATCTTCTCTGTATTCGTATTAGGAGGAGCAGCGGTATTCGCACTTATCTTAAGTTTTGTAGGTAAGTTCTCAGCTCTAATCTCTACGATTCCATCACCAGTTATGGGTGGTGTATCGATTTTACTATTCGGTATAATCGCTTCGAGTGGACTTAGAATGTTAGTAGATGAAAAAGTAGACTTAAGTATTAATAGAAACTTAGTAATTTCATCAGTAATCATCGTTTTAGGTGTAGGTGGAGCAATGCTTAAATTCGAAAGCATTAACTTCGAACTTCCAGCGATGGCACTTGCAGCAATCAGCGGTGTGTTATTAAATGCATTCTTACCAAAAGAAGATAAAAAATAGTATTTAACAAAATAGCTAGTAACTTTTAAAACAAGTTACTAGCTATTTTTGTTTTGAGATAATCTAATAAATAAACTTCGTTATAGATGGGATTATCGATTATTATCTTCCTTTGTTAAGTTAGAAAAACTAGGTAATTTCCTAATATTATTATTGAATAACCAAAATAGAAAAACACAGAAAATTAATAGCGAAGTAATAATTATAATAGTCTTCGTATTGTATTTTATACTTAATATTCCAGCTATTAGAGCACCTAGAGGACTAAAAGCTATGGATAAACCAATCATAGTAGACATAGCAACATCTAATTTATCTTTATTTACAATGCATTGAATCATTGTTTGAGAATATGTATTCAAAATTCCTATTAGTATCCAACCAAATAAAAATAATGAGAAATTGATTATTTTATTTGTGATAGAGTTATTGTTAAGTATGCTAAGTAGCCCCCAAGAAACAGCGATACCAAATGCAAAAGTAATATATAAAGTACCTAACCTTATATTTTTTAGTATTTTCTTGTTAGAAAGAAAGGCTCCTATTAAGATACCAAGTCCAGAGGCACTAAGTAAAATTCCATAAAAATAGCTAGTTTCTGAATACTCAGGAAGTACCGTTAGTAAAGAGCTGGTAGAAAAATTAATTATTATTATTCCAATTAACAATGGTTTTAATAATGGTGTATTCCAAATTTTTATACCATTACTTAATTTTGAAAGGTAGTTTTCTTGTGTGGTTATAGTTTTTTCATTTTTAGATAAGTCGCTTGACAGAAAAATAAATAATACACTATTGATGAAAAAAGTAAGACTATTTATTATGAAAGCAAATATTGTTCCAAAAACTGTAATAATAAATCCACCTATTGAATTAAAGAGAGCGTCACTTCCTTGATAAGCTATAGAAAATAATGAATTTGCTTTAACTAACTCCTGTTGTTTAACTATTTTTGGAAGTAAACCAAGTTGAATAGGATAAACAATTTGATTAATGAAACTGATACAAACGATAAAAATTATCAGTGTAGTAATATGTAGCTTATTAATGAAGATTAGATAAGTGATAACTAATAATATTATCGCCTGAATTAGCTGTGAAATAATTAAAAATTTCTTTACATCAAATTTACTGATTATCGGTGAGATAAATATTTGTAATATAGCGGTAAATGAGATTAAAAACAAGGTAATACCACTATAAAAAGTAGATTTAGTTAAAGAGTAGATTAAAGTTAAAGTAGCTATTGAATATATGCTATCGCCAAAGTTAGTGATTAATCTACCAAATAGTAAAATTGAAAAGTTCTTATTTTTGAACATAGTGTCCACATCCTTTATAAAAATTTTAACGATAAAAAATATTTGACAGTTAATATATTATTTAACAGCTCTTAACGAGCTGTAGAAATAATATTAATACTAACACCATCGTTATCTTTTGAGGAGAATTTTTTTTCTAGTTTTTTAACTTCATCCCAGAAATCTTTCACATCTTCTTTCTTTACATTAAAGTTAATTGAAGTATTATTAAATAAGTCGTTAAAAATACTAGGTGAAGGCACAAATGCTTGTGCTGTTGGTAAATAATATTTTTGTATTATTCCGTTTATTGAATCTGTATCAACTACTTCGATAAAATTATTTTCCTCTAGGATATTAAGGTGATAGTGTATTTTAGTTCTATTAATTTTTAACAGTTTAGCAAGTTGTCTTGAGTTCTTTTTTTCTGTTCCAAGAGTTGTAAGGATACTTATTCTTAAAGGATCAGAAATAACTTTTAGCTTCTCGATGTCTGTAATGTATTGTATATCTTTGATAGTAATCAACCCTTTCTTATTTATATTATATAGTAGTCACCTTAAACTGTCAATAAAATTTGAACGTTATAAAATAATTTTCTTAACTTCTTTAAAATTAACTGAAGTTTTGATTAAACAATAGTTTGACTACCACTTTTATATTTGATATAATTTACTAGGTATAATATTAGTAGAAATACTAAAACTACAAAGAAGAAATAAAATTTAAGGAGAATGAAATTGAAAAAACTATCAGCAATTTTATTAGGTTTGCTTGGGATGGTAACATTGTCAGGCTGTTCAGCATATGACAGATCTGGAACGTTTTATGAAACATTCGTAAAACCGATGGATATATTCTTAGCGAAAATTTATGAGTATACAGGAAGTTGGGGATGGTCAATTGTAATTATTACGTTGATTATCAGATTATTAGTACTTCCGTTTATGTTAAATAATTATAAAATACAAAATAAATCAAGAAAAGGACAAGAATTAGCTCGTCCAGAATTAGAAGTAGTTCAGAAGAAACAACAAGCGGCTAAAGAAAAAGAAGCTAGAGCAATTTCTAATGAAGAAAAAATGCAAGCGCGTAGTGAACTTATGGAATTACAAAGAGAACAAATGGCTATCATGAAAAAATATGATGCAATGCCATTAAGTTTAGGTGGATGTTTACCAATGCTTATTCCACTTCCATTCTTAACTGGTTTGTTCTATACACTATCTAATCCATTATACTCTGCTGGAATTATTGATTCTACATTCCTTGGAGTATTCAGTCTTGGTACTCGTTCATATACATTACCATTAATCGCGTTTGCTGTATATGCTATCCAAACAAAATTACAAATGAGTTTAATGCCGACACCAACTCAACCAGGTCAAGAACAAATGCAAAGTCAAATGCAAATGATGCAATGGTTATCTCCGATAATGATTACAGCATTTTCATTCTGGGTAGCTGGTGCAGTAGCTGTGTACTATATCGTAGGGGGATTATTCATGATATTCCAAACTTACTTAGGACACGCACTATATCCACCATATAAACCGGAAAAACAAAAGAAACAAGCTTTTGATCCGGAAAAAGTTACATTAGTTTCTAACAAGAAAAAACGTAAATAATTAAACGAGGTCAGTGAACTTTAGAAATATAGTTTACTGACCTAATTTTTTTAAAAAAAAGTAAGAAAAGTTATCAATATAGTTGACGTTATGATATATATGTGTTAGAATTGTATTGTTGTGTAGCTCCTAAATAGCTACTACAACCGCACGTATAAGGTAAATAAGAGAGAAATCCACCTTGTATGGCGAGTCTTAGTAAAAAAATATTTAAGGAGGTGCAGATATGTACGCAGTAATTAAAACAGGTGGGAAACAACTACGTGTTGAAGAAGGACAAACAATCTTAGTTGAGAAGTTAGCAGCTGAAGTAGATTCTACAGTTACTTTTGACGAAGTAGTATTAGTAGGTGGAGAAACTACAAAAGTTGGTGCTCCTTTAGTAGCTGGTGCGACAGTAACAGCTAAAGTAGTTGCTCAAGGTAAAGGTAAAAAAATCACAGTATTTAAATACAAACCTAAAAAGAACAATCACCGTAAATTAGGTCATCGTCAACCTTTCACTAAATTAGTAGTTGAAAAAATTAACGCTTAATCATGATTAAGGTGGAAATCGTAAAAGAAGTTGAAATTATTAAACAAGTGACAGTCGATGGGCATGCTGATTATGCTGAACATGGTTCAGATATAGTTTGTGCAGGTGTATCCGCTGTAATATTCGGTTTAATAAATGCAGTAGACGAACTAGATGAAGATGTACAGTTCGATATCTCCGCTAGCGAAGATGAAACTGGACATTTAACGTATAGATCATTGAAATCTACAGATAAAGAGCAACTTCTACTAAATGCAATGTTAGTTGCATTAAAAACAATTGAAGAAAATTATTCAGATTATATAACTATTGAAGTAAGAGAGGTGAAATTGACATGATGTTACAATTAAATTTACAATTCTTCGCATCTAAAAAAGGGGTAGGTTCTACTAAAAACGGACGTGACTCTGAATCAAAACGTTTAGGTGCTAAAAGAGCTGACGGTCAGTACGTAACTGCAGGTTCTATCTTATACAGACAACGTGGGACAAAAATTTGGCCAGGAACTAACGTAGGAAAAGGTGGAGATGATACACTATTCTCACTAGTTGACGGAGTTGTACGTTTCGAAAGATACGGACGTAGCCGTAAAAAAGTTTCTGTTTATCCACAAGCTTAATAAGCACAAAAAAGGTATTTACAAATTTGTAGATACCTTTTTTTATTTTGGAAAAATATTAATGTGTTATCTACAAATATTATGTAATTAATGTAAAAATTTGTAATTATATTTTAATATTTCTAGTTTTAGATTTTTGTTGTACTTTTAAAATATATATGGTAAAATTTATTTGTGTGTTTAAAGATACACGCAACATATACTAGGAGGACAAAAAAGTGTCAGCACTTTGGCAAGAAATTTTATTTTCTTTTTTAGGAGGTCTGGGATTATTCCTATTCAGTATTAAGTACATGGGGGACGGACTTCAATTAATAGCCGGGGAGAAAATGCGATATGTTTTAGATAAATACACATCTAAACCACTTATGGCTGTCTTAGCCGGGATTATTGTTACGATACTTATTCAATCAAGTACAGGAACTATCGTAATTACTATCAGTTTAGTAGGAGCAGGATTATTAAAAACGAAACAAGCAATTGCTATTGTTATGGGTTCTAATATTGGAACTACATTAACATCATTCATTATCGGGTTTAATATTTCTAAATATGCACTTCCTTTAATTTTCTTAGGAGCAGCGTTTTTATTCTTTACTCGTGCTAAATTAGTAAATAATATAGGTCGTGTAATATTTGGTTTTGGTGGAATTTTTTATGCTCTTAAAATGATGTCTACAGCTATGGGACCTATGAAAGATATGTCTTGGTTCCAAAATGTATTAGAGCACATTAATGATAGTGCAGTAGTAGGGGTAGGAGTAGGTACATTTTTAACATTACTAATTCAATCCTCAGCAGCAACTATAGCTATCTTACAAAACTTATATGCAGATGGTGCTTTAAGTTTAACGGGAGCTTTACCTGTATTATTCGGGGATAATATCGGAACAGCGATTACAACTGCAGCATTAGCGATGATAGGAAGTAATATTGCTGCAAAACGTGTTGCAGCTTCTCACGTATTATTTAATGTTATTGGTACGATTATCTGTTTAATCGCTCTAGTACCTTATGGAGCATTTATTCAATATTTAGAAACAACTTTAGGTTTAGAACCTAAGATGACTATTGCTTCTGCTCACGGTACATTTAACATACTAAATACAGTACTACAATTCCCATTTATTAGTTTATTAGTTGTGATTGTAACTAAGCTTATTCCAGGTGAAGACGAGCAAATCAAATATAGTACACAATATCTTGATAAATCACTTATTACAAGTGCACCAGCAGTTGCTTTAGGTCAAGTTCAAAAAGAGTTTGTGGAAATGTTAATCTTATCTAATAAAAGTTTACGTAACGCTGTAGAGTACTTTATGAATCGCGATGAACAATTACGTGAAAAAGGTGAAACTTATGAAGATGCGATAAATAATTTTGATGAACAAATGACTGATTACCTGACTTTATTATTTAGGGAAAAACTAAGTCCTAAAGAAGGGTTAATAGCTTCAACATTATTAGATGGAACTCGTGATGTAGAAAGAATCGGAGACCATGCTAGAGATATCGTATTATCAGTAGATTATCAAATTAGAAAAAAATTGAAATTCTCTGATGGAGCAAAAGAAGAAGTACAAGAAATGTTCGATCTTTGTAATGATATTATTTTAAAAACTATTAAGTCATTAGAAGAAAACAATATAGCTCTTGCAGGAGCAGCGTTAGCAGCATGTGAGAATATATATGCAATGGAAAAAGCTGCTCGTAAAAAACATACTCAACGTATGAAAGATGGGGATTGTGAAATTCCAGCAGGAGTTGTTTATATGGACTTAATTCAACACTTTACTCGTGTATGTGAACATACAAGAAACATACTTGAAAAAGAGATTCAAGGGAACATGTAATTATGTCTAATAAACAAAAGATACTTATAATTCTATTTATTATTATGTTATTAATAATATTAGTTTTATATAAATTATATCAAATACAATTAGGATAAAAATTATAAACGAAAATGTAGAGAAATCAATGTTATTTCTACTATGTTTTCGTTTTTTTCTTTGTAAATGATAGTATTCGTGATATAATAAGGTAGTCGATTTATATAAAGTTTAAGAAAAATATTGAAAGGAAATAAACATGTTTCAAGATAAAAAAGTTTATACAACGCAATGGGCTGGAAAAACATTAACAGTTGAATTAGGTGAAATGGCTCGCCAAGCTAATGCAGCAGTAGTAGTAAAATACGGAGATACTGTTGTATTAACAACTGCAGTTGCTTCAAAAGAAGCTAAAGATGTTGATTTCTTCCCACTAACAGTTAACTATGAAGAAAAAATGTATGCAGTAGGGAAAATACCAGGAGGATTCTTACGTAGAGAAGGTCGTCCAGGAACTGAAGCTACTTTAGCAGCTCGTCTTATCGACAGACCGATTAGACCATTATTCGAAGACGGATTTAGAAACGAAGTACAAGTTATCTCAACTGTATTATCAGTTGAGTATGATTGTGATCCTGTAATGGCGGCAATGCTAGGAAGTTCACTATCATTATCAGTATCAAATATTCCATTCAAAGGACCAATCGCTGGTGTTACTGTAGGATATGTTGATGGAGAATACGTAATTAACCCAACAGTTGAACAAATGGAACGTTCTACAGTTGACTTAAAAGTAGCTGGAACAATTGATGCGATCAACATGGTTGAAGCAGGTGCAAAAGAAGTATCTGAAGAAATTATGTTAAATGCAATTATGTTCGGACACGAAGAAATCAAACGCTTAATTGCGTTCCAACAACAAATTGTTGATGAAATTGGTCAAGAAAAAATGGCTGTAGAGTTAAAAGTTATTGATGAAACAATCTATAACGAAGTTCTTTCAATGGCATTATCTCAAATGAAAGAAGCGATTGCTATTAAAGATAAACAAGAACGTGATGAAGCTATTTCAGCTGTTAAAGAAAAAGTTCTTGAAGTATTTGAAGAAAGAGCAAGTGACGAAGATGAGCTTGATATTGTAAAAGAAGCAAAATTATCATTAGATAAAATTGTAAAAGATGAAGTTCGTCGTGAAATCACTGAAGATAAAATTAGACCTGATGGACGTGCTTTAACAGAAATTAGACCATTAGCTTCAAGAGTTGATGTACTACCAAGAACACATGGATCTGCATTATTCACTCGTGGACAAACTCAGTCTTTAGGTGTTGTAACATTAGGTAACTTATCAGATGAACAAATCATTGATGATTTAACTCAAGAAGAAAACAAGAGATTTATGTTACATTATAATTTCCCGGCATTCTCAGTTGGTGAAGTTGGATTTAGTCGTGCGCCAGGACGTCGTGAAATTGGTCACGGTGCCTTAGGCGAGCGTGCATTAGCACAAGTAATTCCATCTAAAGAAGATTTCCCATATACAATTCGTATTGTATCAGAAATTTTAGAATCTAATGGATCTAGTTCACAAGCTACAATTTGTTCTGGATCAATGGCTCTTATGGCAGCAGGAGTTCCAATTAAAGCTCAAGTAGCTGGTATTGCAATGGGATTAGTTAAAAAAGATGAACACTATACTATTTTAACTGATATTCAGGGTATGGAAGATCACCTTGGAGATATGGATTTCAAAGTTGCAGGTACATCAGAAGGTATTACAGCACTTCAAATGGATATTAAAATCGATGGTCTAAGTGAACAAATTTTAAAAGAATCATTAGAACAAGCACGTATTGGAAGATTACAAATTTTAGAGCACATGAATAGTATTATTTCTGAACCTCGTCAAGAAGTTTCAACATTTGCACCAAAAATTAAAATTATTAAAATTAAACCTGAAAAAATTAAAGATGTTATTGGATCAGGTGGTAAAGTTATCAATGAAATCATTGAGAAAACTGGTGTTAAAATTGATATCGAGCAAAATGGAGATGTATTTATTTCTTCACCTGAAATCGAAGGTATCAATAAAGCTATCGAAATTATCGAAAACATCACACGCGAAGCAGAAGTTGGTGAAATCTATCTTGCTGAAGTTAAACGTATTGAAAAATTCGGTGCATTCGTTGAATTATTCCCAGGAGTAGATGCGTTAGTACATATTTCTAAATTAGCTGAAGAGAGAGTAAATAAAGTTGAAGATGTTGTAAAAGTTGGAGACACTCTTAAAGTTAAAGTAATTAAAATTGATGAGAAAGGTCGCGTAGACGCAGCAGCTCATTTCTAGGAGAAACTTATGGAGTTATTTGAAAAAGAAAGACGTGGAATCTATGTCTATTTTAAAAGTTTTAAAGACTTAAATAAATTAGAAAAATATGGGAACTTTATTTCTTATTCTAAAAGAGGTAGGTATGCATGCATTTATGTAGATGAAACTAGAATAGATAGTATTGTTGCCGATCTTAAGAAGAAGAAATTCGTAAAAAAAGTAGAGTTATCAGAAATGTCAAATTTACATTTATGTTTTGAGCATTTAGATAGTAATTTACAAACAAAACAATAACATTATAATAAGGGGGAAGCGAAAGCTATATTCTCCCTTATTTTAAAGAAATCATTAATAAGTAAGATATTAGATATTTATTGTGAGGAAACATGAGAGTTATAGCAGGAAAATATAGATCTATAAAATTAAATGCTGTTGACGGTATGAATACAAGACCAACAACAGATAAAATAAAAGAAAATTTATTTAATATGATAGATTGCTATGATTGTAAAGTACTAGATCTTTTCGGTGGAACTGGTGGTTTAGGAATTGAGGCTTTAAGTCGTGGTGCTAAACATGCTACTTTCATTGACGGTAGTAATAATGCGATTAAGGTTATTAAAAGTAATATTGAAAAATGTAGAATTAGTAATAATGATTATTCTTTATATAGAAATGATTTCAAACGTGCTTTGAAGATTTTCGGGAAGAAGGAAGAAAAATTTGATTTGATTTTTCTAGATCCACCATATGATAAAGGATTAATAGATGATGCATTGAAAAATATTTTTGATAATCAATTATGTAATGATGGTGCTTTAATTGTCTGTGAGAAGAGTAATACAGAAGAAATCACCATTATAAATGAAAATATCGAAGTAATAAAAGAAAAACAGTATGGAATTACAGACATAGTAATTTTTGAATATATGGAGAAATAAAATGAAAAGAAAAATAGCGATTGTACCAGGTAGTTTTGATCCTATTACCTATGGGCATATTGATATAATAAACAGAAGTGCTGAATTATTTGATGAAGTAATAGTAGCTATTTTGGTAAATCCTGACAAGAAATATTTATTTTCACTTGATGAAAGAGTGGAGATGATAAATGAAACAATTAAAGGAATTCCAAACGTTAAGGTTGATTCATTCTCAGGATTATTAGTAAATTATGCAAAGCAGGTAGGCTCAAATGTCATTGTTAGAGGATTAAGGGCGGTATCTGATTTTGAGTATGAGATGCAGTTAACGTTTATGAATAAGGCGTTAGACGAAAACATTGAAACATTTTATATGATGGCTAATAAACAATATTCATTTATTAGTTCTAGTATTGTAAAAGGTGTTTCAGGTTTTGGTGCAGATTTGTCGAAATTTGTACCTAAACATGTTGAAGAACGCTTAGAAAAAAAGACGAAAGAGAGAGGATAAAGGTGAAAAAAATCCTGTTTACTGGAGGGGGTTCAGCAGGTCATGTATCTGTTAATGTTGCCTTAATTCCAGAATTCAAAAAAAATGGATATGAAATCTCGTATATTGGTAGCAAAACTGGTATAGAAAATGAGATGATTGGTAAAATTCCAGAGGTAAAGTATTATAAAATAAGTTCAGGAAAGTTACGAAGATATTTTTCATGGGAGAATTTTATTGATCCATTTAAAGTACTAAAAGGAATAGTAGATTCTTTATTAGTTTTAAAAAAAGAGAAACCAAATTTTGTATTTTCAAAAGGTGGATTTGTGAGTGTTCCAGTTTGTATTGCAGCTAGATTACTTAAAATCCCAGTCGTATTACATGAGTCGGATCTTACTCCAGGACTTGCAAACAAAATAAACATAAAGTTCTGTAATCATATATTTACAACATTCGAAGATACACAAAAGTTCTTACCCAAAGGGAAAGCTAGCCTAATAGGTGCTATTGTAAGAGATGATATTTATACTGGTGATGCTAATCTAGCTTATGAACTAACTGGATTTATATCAGAAAAACCTGTGATGCTTGTTATGGGTGGATCATTAGGATCAAAAGTTCTAAATGATTATATTTGGAATAATATTGATGACCTTACTAAAAAGTATCAGATAGTTCACCTTGTAGGTAAAGGATTATTAAATGATAGTGTTGAAAAAGAAGGTTATAAGCAATATGAATTTTTAGCTAAAGAACTATTTGATGTACTGAAAATTACAGATTTTGCAGTTTCGAGAGCTGGAGCTAATGCCTTGTATGAATTTTTAGCTTTAGATTTACCTCCAATCTTAGTGCCACTTGGAACTAATCAGAGTAGAGGAGATCAAATAGAAAATGCGAAATTCTTTGAAAAAAATGGTTTCGCGAAAGTTGTTGCTGAAGAAGATTTTACCAATTTACCTGTTGATCAAATCTTTGATTTTTATGATAAACTTGATGATTATAAAAATTCAATGAAAGATTATAAAAAGGAAAAACGTGTTATTAATGACGTAAGTGAATTTTATAATAAAATAATTGAAAAAATAGGAGGTGAAAAATAGTATGAACAGATTTAAAATTACTTTTTACTTGAAACTTCTGATTTTGATTCTTTTAGCATTTGTAGCAATTAAATTCCCGAATAACGATATAGATAGAATTATTGCTGATTTAATTGAAATTAAATCCTTGGCAGCATTAGCGAAAATAATCTCATTAGTTTTTAATGATAAACTATTATTATTAATAATGGTTCTTTTGTCAGTATTTCTAGTATGGATAAAAGAACTGAAAAAGGCTGTGTTTATTTTCTTTAGTGCTGGATTAGGTGGATTCTTCTTATCTGCATTAAAATATAGCATCCAAAGGGTTAGACCTCTTCCTGAGATTCATGATGGTTTTAGTTTCCCAAGTGGACATTCTACTTTTGTAGCATTATTTTTCTTAGCATTACTTTTTGTAATAAATAAAAAAGAAATTTTAAAAGTAATTGCTACTTTTGCAATAATTGCAATACCAATTTCAAGAATGGTTTTAGGTGCACACTTTTTAAGTGATGTTATTGCAGGATTATTACTTGGAAGTTTAGTAGTAGACTTTATGAAAGTTTATTATGTAAATATTTATGAATTAATAATGAGGGTTTTAGGAAAAACAAATGAATAGATTAAAAAATAAAGAGGGTATAGTTGCAATCATTATTGCAATAATTCATTTTGCTCTATGGTATTATTTCGCATATGTCAGATTTGATGTAAACAATGTGAAATCTTATAAGTATATTTTAGGATTACCAGAATGGTTTTTTTACAGTTCGATAGTAGTAAGTATCTTAATAATAATAGTAGTTATTATTTGTACAAATCTTTTACTTAATGATGAAATAAAAGAGGAGGAAAAATAATGGCGAATACATTAGATTACAAAATACTAATTTTATTTGCAACAATATTTTTAGCGATAATTTTATTACCGCTAATGATGAACCGTATGAGTAAAGCAGAACAACATGGTGGTTTTTTCGAAAAGTACTATTTAGCAGATAGAAAAGTAAGTGGAATAGTACTTGCGATAACATTAATGTCAACTTACGGATCAGCTTCAACGTTTTTAGGTGGTCCAGGAGTAGCGTATAAACTTGGTTATGGTTGGGTTCTTCTAGCTGTAATCCAAGTTGTAACTGGCTATTTTGTACTATTAGTCTTGGCGAAAAAATTTAAAAATGCTGCACAAAAAATTAATGCGATAACTATAAGCGATTATTTAAGAAATAGATATAATTCAAAATTAGTTGCGTTTATTTCTACTTTAGCTATGATAGTATTTCTAATTGCTGCGATGAGTGCCCAATGGGTTGGAGGAGCAAAATTATTAGCAGCATTTATGGGGATTGAATATAAAACCGGTATAGTTCTAATCTCAGTAATTATTATATTTTGTGTAGTATTCGGTGGATTAAAGAATATTTTAATTACCGATATGATTCAAGGTTTAATAATGATATTTTCTACAATAATTTTACTATTTGCAGTAATTAATTATGGTGGAGGAATTGATCAGATTACAGCGAACTTGGTTAATATTAATGAAAAGATATTAACTCCTTTTGGAGCTAATGGAAGTTTAACACCTAGTTATGTTAGTTCGTTTTGGGTATTAGTTGGAGTTGGGGTTATAGGTATCCCGCAGATTGCTATCAATTCAATGTTATATAAGAATAAAAGAAGTTTAAAACAATCTATTATCGTTGGATCAATAGTAATATTTATCGTAATGTTTGGAGTTCATCTAATTGGAGTTATGGCTAGAGGAGTTTTCCCAGACATAAAAGACTATGATTCAGTAATTCCAATAATTACATTAAAAGTACTTCCATGGTATCTTGCTGCGTTAGTACTTGCGGCACCTATGGCAGCTATAATAACAACAGTAAATGCTCAATTCTTATTAATATCATCAGCCTTGATAAAGGATTTATTATTTAATAACAAGTCTATAAAAGAAAAAATTACTGGTAAAAAAGTTCCTATATTTGTTTATGGGGTAAATATTTTAGTAATTTTACTTATAATGTTATTAAGTATGAGACCACCTAGTCTAATAGTTAATGTAAATCTATTTGCATTTGGTGGATTAGAAGCGACATTCTTATGGCCTATATTATTAGGATTATACTGGAAAAAAGCTGAAAAATATGGAGCATTAAGTTCGATAGTAGTAGGTCTACTTAGTTATATACTAATAAAAACAGTTTATGTAATTAAATTTATTGAACCTGTTGTGATATCATTATTAATCTCACTTGTGGTATTTATGATGGTTTCATTAATAGCTGGTAAAAAACAATTGAAAAAATAGTTATATTGTAATAAAATAAAAATGATAGAGTAAGGAGGTAGAACAATGTCAAAAAAAGTTATTGTAAAACATACAGATGCCGAAAAATTTACTGTAAGTAATATGCTTACTGTAGGAAAAGAATATGAAGTAGTAAATGAAACAGAAGAATATGTATTTGTAGTAGATAATAGCGGTAAAGTTGGTGGTTATTACCACGATTATTTCGAAGAAGTAAAATAATATAAGGGGTAATATTATGAAAAATAATACTATAAAGAATACAGTTCTAGTTGTTTTATTTATAATATTAGCACCACTTATTCTTGTAGGGGTAACAACCGTAGGAAATTCACTTAGTGGAAAATCTAAAGATAAGGTAGTTCAAACTACAGAACAACAAACGGCTAAAGTTCCAGAAGAAACTAAAGCTGAAAGTAATAATAATATACCTAAGGCTAGTAATTCTAAAGTAACAGAAGGAACTACTTCTAAAAAAGAGTCAACAAATTATAATAATAACAATACTGATACTAATACTGAAAAGAGTGAATCTTCAGGTGTAGTAAGTACAACTCCTGTAGCAGGTCAAGATTATATGATCAAATCAGGTGATTCATTATTTGTTATCGCCTCTAAAGCATATGGGGAAGCGAATGCTCAAAATGGTGTAGAAAAAATAAAAGAAGCTAATAATATTAGTAATAATAATATTGCAGCTGGACAAAAAATTCAAATACCGAAAATATAAAAAAGAAATCATCTCATTATTTTTTGAGATGATTTCTTTTTGTTAAAATGCTTTGCGTTTTGAAAAAATAGAATATATCACACTAATCACTAATCCAACAAGAACTAGAGCTATTGCTACATAAAATGCATCTGTAAAGTCACCGTTATGCTTTGCTGCAATTCCTGCAGCGTATTTTGGAGCAAAAAATGCAGCAGTAGAGAATCCTATAAATACAATTCCATAGTTTACCCCTTGGTTAATTGGACCAAATGTTTTCATTACTAATGGTGCGAAGACTCCCATAGTTCCTCCAAAACATAAACCAAGGAGAACAAGTCCAACTGTAAGACCAAGAGTAGTTCTTATATTAACTAGAATTAATAAAGATATAGCGATTACTGAGTAGATAGCAATAAGAGTTTTTTCATGACCTATTTTATCCGAAACTATTCCCCAGACGATACGTCCTAAACAGTTTGATAATGCATATATACTAACAAATGTTGCAGCAACAGAAGCAGTTAGTCCAAACATAGTTTGACTAATAACTGATGCATTTGATGCTACCATAAGACCAGAGAATGCACCGATAGCAAACATTGAGATTATGAAGTAAAATGATAAACTCATTAGCATCTGTTTCCAGTTTTTATTAACAGCTTCTTGCTTAATTTCAGCCACAGGTTGAACCCAGCCTTCAGGTTGATAATTTGCAGGAGCAACTTTAATTAAGAATAGAGCAACGATAATAATTAATAAGTATGCTGTTCCTAAGTAAATAAATGCACTATGAACCCCAAAATTTGCTATAAGACTATGAGCTATTGGGGCAGCAATAACACTAGCACCACCCATAGCACCAGTTATTAGACCTGCAGCTAATCCTCTTTTATCTGGGAAGAATCTAAGAGCGTTACTTATACATCCAGAATAGGCGAATGCTTGTCCAACACCTGATAATACTCCATAGCTAAAATATAGCATTCCTTTTGTAGTAGCAAATCCAGTAAGAATAAATCCGACAGCAAATAGTATTCCTCCTAGAATTATAGAAATATTTGCTTTTCCTTTATCTGTAATAAAACCTCCAAGAATAGTAGGGATAGGAGCGATAGCAGCATTAATAGTAAATGCTAACATAACATCTGGCATACTCCATCCTTTTGAAACACTTAGAGGTTTTGCAAAAACACTAAAAGAATATAGTGATCCTGCACACAACAAAACTGCCATTGAGGCGAATAAGACAGTCCATCTCGTATTATTTTTCATTTAATCATCCTTTCAAAAATATTTATGTAAACTTAAAAGTGAACATTAAAAATTCGGCTAATCAATAGATTAGTCGAATATTAATGAAATTTAATAATGATATCAATATTTCTAATTATTCTTGAAATCATTATTTAGTATTTCTAATTTTTTTATTAATATGTCAATTTGTTCATCTGAAAGACTCAGACTTAATCTAATATAGTTTTCACCACCTTGACCAAATACATGTCCAGGCATAGTAACAATTCTATATTTTTTTAGTAATAATTCAAAGAAACTTTGGCTGTCATATCCATTCTTAACTTTTAACCAAATAAAAATTCCACCTTCTGGTTTAAAATATGAATATCCTAATTCATCAAGTTTAGAAGTTATTTTATCAATTCTTTTTGAATAAGTTTCTTTTATATGACTAGTTAAGGTTTTATAATTTTTTAACGCAGTTATAACTGTATCCTGAATTGCTCCATAGATATTAGCGTGAAAAATTGTATTATATTCTTTTAGGCCACGAATAATTTCTTTATTCCCAACAGCAAAACCAATTCTTAGACCTGAAATTGAGAAGTTCTTAGAAAATGAGAAAAATTCAATTCCTACTTCTTTAGCTCCTTCAGTTTGTATAAATGCTGGAGAGTATCCTTCTTTGTAATAGAAATCAGAATATGCATGATCTTGAAGAACTACTATATTATTTTCTTCTGCCCATTTCACTGTTTCTTCGTAAAACTCTTTCGTAGCTACTGCTCCAATGGGATTAGAAGGATAGTTTAAAAATATAAGTTTAGCATCTCTAAGCACTTCTTCCGAAATATCAGAATAATTTAGTAAATAATTATTTTCTTGTTTCAATTCTATCTCTTCATATTTAGCTTGGGCTAATGCAATTCCTTGAATGTAGTCAGGATAACTTGGTACTGGTAATAAGACCGTATCATTTGGATTTAGTAGTACTGAAGGAATACTTGATAATCCAGATTTAGTACCAAATACTAAAGCAATTTCACTTTTAGGATCTGCGTCAATATTATAGTTTTCTTTTAACCACTGAGATATTTCATTTAATAATGTTACTTTCCCATCAAATGCTCCATATCGCATATTTTCAGGTTTTCTTACAGCTGTTTCCAATTCTTTAAGTAAAAGTTCAGGGGTATCAGAGTCTGGAACTCCGATACCCGCATTTAATAATGGATTACCATTTGAACTTTCCTCAGAGATTAATTTGAAAATAGGGTAGAATACATTTTCAGGAATATTTTTAATTGTATTTGATAATTCAATTTTCATAATTAATCACGTCCTTGTTAATTATTTTCCAGGTTTGTCAAATCCTTTGAAATCTTTATTGATGATTTCATCAAATTCTTTAGATTGAACGATTTCTACTAAATCTTTAGCAAATTGTTTGTCTTTGTTTGCAGTAGTTACAACAACATTGTTACGGTTGTTTTCGTTCATTTTTTCTAAGATTAATGCTTTTGTTAAATCAAATTTAGCAGCAAGTGCGAAGTTTCCTGGTACTGCAGCAAGTGTAGTACTACTTAATGATCTAGCAAGTTGACCAGCTTCTAATTCTGTAAATTTAAGTTTTTTAGGATTTTCTACTACATCGTTTTTAGTGATTTTTAGTACATCAGTGTTAGGTTTGATTTTGATTAAATCAGCAGCAGCTAATAATGCATAAGCACGAGCAGCGTTTGAAGGATCATTTGGAAGAGTTACTTCAGCACCTTCTGGTAAATCTTTAAGATCTTTAACTTTATCAGAATATAATCCCATTGGTGCAGTTGGAACAGGAACAAGTGCTGTTAGGTCCATTCCATTTTGTTCAGCAAATTTTTTCATGTAAATTTTGTGTTGGAATAAGTTTGCATCTAATTCACCGCTGTTTAAAGCTTTGTTAGGTTGGATGTAATCTGAGAATTCAGTTACTTTAACTGTATATCCTTTTTTCTCAAGAAGAGGTTTAAGTGCTTTGTTTACCATATCAGCATAAGGACCAGATGTTGCACCTATTTTTATTTCTTTTTTCTCTCCACCACCATTATTGTTTGAGCTTGTAGCTCCACAAGCAGCTAGAGTAATAGCTAAAAACGCTGTGAAAACAACTGTCAATAATTTTTTTAGTTTGTTCATAAATATAAATCTCCTTTAAATTAATTTTTTTTGAATTTTTTTGAAATTGAATTTCCTATATATTGTGTAATTTGGACTAAGATAATTAATAGAATTACTGTAATCCACATTGTGAAATTATCAAAACGATAATAACCATATCTAATCGCAAGGTCTCCAATTCCGCCGCCACCAACAACACCAGCCATTGCTGAAAAAGCAATTAGGTTGATTAAAGTTAGTGTAATAGATTGGATAATTCCGAACATAGCTTCAGGTATTAAAACTTCTTTAACTATTAATTTTAGAGAAGCTCCAGAAGCAACTGCTGATTCGATAACACCATAGTCTATTTCATTTAGTGAAGTATCAACTAATCTCGTAAATAGAGGTATAGCTGCAACTGTAAGTGGAACTATTGCTCCAGTAGGTCCAGTTGACTTTCCTAATAAAAATAGAGTAAATGGTATCAAGAATACTAAAAGAATAATAAATGGAATAGAACGAATTGTATTAACTAGAAAATCTACCGTTTTATAAATAATAACATTTTTGAACAGAAGTCTATTACTAGTTAAGAATAAAACTACTCCTAAAAATAATCCGACAATTACTGTAATTATTATTGAAACACTTATCATGTATAATGAATCGGCAAATGATTTAATTAATTCTGGTTGAAGATTTTTCCATTGTTCTATTAGACTTAGATTATTTTCCATATACATTCACCTCCACATCATTAACTTGATCAATTAAGTAATTTACAAATTTCTCTGTGTTATCAGGTTCACCAACTACTGAAAAAGTTAAGCTTCCTAATTGTTTGTTTTGAATGTATTCAATTCGACCAGCAAGTATGTTAGTAGTAACATTATATTTATTTGCTAATGTCTGAATCAAAGGCTCTTTAGTTGCTTCACCTTTAAAAATAACCCTTATTACAGTTTCATTTTTATAATGTTCAGCTAGATGTTCTTCAAAATCTTCATCATTGTGTAGATTAGCTATAAATTCTTGCATCAATTTTGTTTTTGGATTTGAAAAAATCTCGTAAACAGAATTTAATTCGATAATTTCACCATTTTCCATTACTGCTACATTATCACAAATTTGTTTTATTACTTCCATTTCATGAGTAACAAGAATAATTGTGATTCCTAATTTACGATTAATTTCTTTTAATAAAGACAATATTTGTTTAGTTGTAACAGGGTCTAATGCACTTGTTGCTTCATCACAAAGTAATAATTTTGGATTATTTGCAAGGGCTTTTGCAATACCGACACGTTGTTTTTGACCACCAGAAAGTTGACTTGGATAAACATTCTTTTTATCAGAAAGTCCTACAAGTTCTAACAATTCATCTATTCTTTTAGGAATATCTTTTGGATCAACATCTCCAGCTTTCAAGTTGAATGCAATATTTTCACCTACAGTTTTAGAACTAAGAAGATTAAATTGTTGGAATATCATTCCAATTTTTTGCCTGTATGATCGTAAATCCTTTCTGTTTAGTTTGTTAACAACTTGGTTATCTACAATTACTTCTCCTTCAGAAGGAGTTTCTAATAGGTTAAGACATCGTAGAAGGGTACTTTTTCCAGCACCTGAGTAACCGATAATTCCAAAAATTTCACCAGCTTTTACATGAAGATTAGTAGGTTTTAACGCCTTAATTTCTTTACCTTTTTGATAAAAGGTTTTGCTAACATTATTTAGATTAATCATATATTTCTCCTTTCTTATAATAAAAAGACGTACTCTAGCTTTTGCTAAAGGACGTCTTAACGTGTTACCACCTTTATTTATACAATAATCACTTATTGTACCTCAGTAAGTTACAAACATAACTTTTGCTATAACGGGCAATACCGTAGTAAAAACTATATGCTCAAAGTCCATTTCTCTTACATCTAACTATTCTCTTTCACCAACCGAGAACTCTCTAAAAGTAGATTGTAAGATTCTACTTATCAACGCATAAAATTGTTAATGAATATATTCTAGCATAAATTTTCTGACAATGCAACAAAAAAATTCAAAAGCTTACATAAAGAATGTTAATTTTCGGGATAATAACTATCTCTAACTAAAAAAAATAAAACTGATTTTAACTGTTTTAAAAGATTAATATCATATGTTAACTAATAAATGGATGCAATATTTTAAAATTCATATTCTATTAAAAGTTTGTTGCATTAGGTCTTTTATGATATAATGAAGGATGTTACATAGGAGGAATTATGTTTAAATTTTTTAGAAAAACTGAACAAGTACAAAAAACTGAAAAACAACAATTAAAAAAAATTCCGACACACGTTGCTATAATAATGGATGGTAATGGACGTTGGGCTAAAAAAAGAAATATGCCTAGAATTAAAGGACACTATGAAGGAATGCAAACTGTAAAAAAAATCACAAAGTATGCTTCAAAATTAGGTGTTAAATATTTGACGTTATATGCATTTTCTACGGAAAACTGGGCTAGACCGAAGGAAGAAGTGAGTTATTTAATGGATCTTCCAGAGAAGATGTTTAGTAGTTTTATGCCAGAACTTATGGAAAATAATGTAAAAGTTGAAGTTATAGGTGTGGTAGAAAAACTTCCAGAAAATACTAGAAAAGCTGTTAATGATGCAATTGAACAAACAAAAAATAATACAGGATTAAAATTAATTTTTGCCTTGAATTATGGTTCTAAAGACGAAATGTTAAGAGCAATTAAACAAATTGCTAAAGATGTTCAAGATAATAAATATAGTGCAGAAGAAATTTCTGAAGAGCATGTTAGTGCAAATCTATTTACTTCTAATACACCAGATCCTGATTTATTAATTAGAACATCAGGAGAACAAAGAATTTCAAACTTTTTACTGTGGCAAATTGCTTATAGTGAGTTTTTATTCACAAAAGTAGCTTGGCCTGATTTTAATGAAGATGAATTCTATCAAGCTTTATTAGAATATCAAAGTAGAGATAGAAGGTTTGGAGGTTTAAATGAAGACTAGAATAATAACGGCTATAGTAGCATTAATTGTTTTCTTACCTTTATTATTTTTAGGTGGAGATTATTTCAAATTTACGACTTTTGCACTTGGTGTGATGGCTATGTATGAAATTGTTAGAATGACTTTTAAGAAAACTAACATCGTAGTTTTAAGTTTATCATCATTAGCGGGAGCACTATTATTTTTACATAATGAAGTTTCAACATTGGTACAGTACTCTATAATTTATTTAATATTAATTGGTATGTTAGGTACTGTTGTTATGACTGGACACAAGATTAAATTAGTTGAAATTGGTTCGATTATATTCGTGACTGCCTATATATTTGTAGGGTTTTATTGTTTATTTATGTTGAGAAATTTAAGTTTAAGCCATGTAGCTTATTTATTACTTACAATTTGGTTCACAGATAGTTTTGCATACTTTGGCGGTATGAAATTTGGGAAAAATAAACTTTCTCCGAATATAAGCCCGAATAAATCAATTGAGGGTTCAGTTATAGGAAGTGTATCATCAATAGCGATAGCATTATTGTTTTTCTTTACAACAAATATCTTTTCAAATTTATTAGTTGCAATTGTTGTAACAATAATAGTAAGTGTAATCGGACAATTTGGTGATTTAATTGAATCAGCATATAAGAGAGAATATCAAGTTAAAGATAGTAGTAATTTATTACCAGGTCATGGTGGTATATTTGACAGATTTGATTCTGTAATATTATCAGCTCCATGCTTAATATTATTACTTAGTTTATTTTAGGATATAGAAAGGGGTATTAGATGCAAGGTATTATAGCATTTATATTAATATTTTTTGTAGTAGTAACTATTCATGAATTTGGACATTTTATAGTTGCAAAAAGATCTGGAATATTATGCCAGGAATTCGCAATAGGAATGGGACCCAAAATCTTCCATAAAAAAATAGGAGAAACTAATTTTACTATCAGACTTCTACCTGTTGGTGGATATGTAAAAATGCCTGACAATGTTTTTGATTTTAACAATGATATGTCAGTATATGATCTTAAAAAAGGAATGAAAGTTAGTTTAAAACTAGATGAAAATGATAAAGTAGAAAAAATTGTTTTAGATAAAACTAATGATATGGATTTACTTCCATTAGAGTTAAATGAATTTGATTTAACAGAAAAACTTTTTGTTGAAGGATTCGTTGGAGATAAGATAGAACGTTATGAAGTAAGAAAAGATGCATGTGTTGCATTTGGTGGTATGGAAGAACAAATTGCTCCAGTTGATAGAATGTTTTCTTCACATTCATGGAGGAAAAAATTCTGGACATTATTCGCGGGACCATTGATGAACTTTATTTTAGCTTTAGCTATTTTCTTAGGTATTTCAATCTATAGTGGTGTTCCATCAAATACTACGCGTTTAGGTGAACTAGCTTCTAACTATCCGGCTTACTCATCAGGATTAAAACAAGGTGATGTAGTTGAGCAGGTAAATGGTAAGAGTGTAGGTACATGGAATGAAATGACTAAAGAAATCGTTGCTTCTAATGGTTCTGAACTTACTTTAAAAGTTTCTCGTGATGGTTCGCAACAAGAGATTAAAGTAACTCCAAAAGAAGAGATTTCAGTGAAAAAAGGAAAAGAAGTTAAAACTTATAAACTTGGAATAAATCAAGCTTATGAAAAAGACTTAGCAGGTTCTATTAAGAATGGTTTTGAACAAACTCTATTCTACGGAACAGGGATTTTCATGGGAATTATTAATCTGTTTGCTTCATTATTTACTGGTGGATTTAGTTTAAATCAACTTGGAGGACCTGTAGCGATTTATGAAATGTCTTCTGCAGCTGCACAGAGTGGTTTAATTACAACATTAAAATGGACAGGAATTTTAAGTGTAAACTTAGGACTAATGAACTTAATCCCTATCCCAGTCCTTGATGGTGGTCGTATAATATTCGTAATTTATGAAGCGATCTTCAAGAAACCAATTAATAAAAAAGCTCAGTACTACTTAACAGTAGCATTTGGTTTATTAATGGTAGCATTAATGTTAGCTGTAACGTGGAACGATGTTCAAAGATTATTTGGAAAATAGATAGATATGAAGAGGAGTTTAGATTAACTCCTCTTCGTTTTTTATTATATTGATAAAAGAGATTTAGTAATAGGAAATCGCTTTTAATTTTAATGAATTTAATATATAATATCGATAGGTATTAAATACCTATTAAACTATTTGTATATAAAGGGAGTGACTCAAAAATCGTAATTTTGGAGAAAACAAGATTTTGTCGAGTCACCCCCGCAAAGTTTATTTGATAGCTAAAAAGTTTTTATAGAGCTAATTTAGATATCAATAAACTACTGCGTCTACGAGTTCTCATATGCACTTTGTTAAAATTTAGGACTTTTGGGTAGCTTCTTTATCAGGTTGTTGATAAATGTAAAATATGCATGAGTCAATAGCCTGTAAAAAAGACGACCAATTAGTCATCTTTTTTTAATCTATTTATTCTTTTTATTCTTTTTATTTTTTTTATTTTTAATTTTTTCATATGAATTTTGAATAATTATAGTTAGGATTATTATTGAGTATAGTATAACAAAGGTTTTTATATGTTCTTGATTTATGTTTATCTTTAATGTGTTTTTTATATAAGAAAAGTATAAAATAGGAAAAATTATTAAAAATATTATATCGTAATATTTATTATTCATGATTGAATCACAACATAAGATACATAGTTTAAGCTCATTATACTTCTACTTATATGATAATATACGTCAATACCTTTACCTTGCCAATATGCATGTTGTATAGCTTGTTCAAATGCACTTGGACTACTGAAAGATTGAATTAATCCTAAAGCTCCTAATCCCCAACCATAAGGGCCTCCAATTAGTCTATCCGTAATGAAACTAATTATTGTACCTAAACCTTTAGATTTACGTAGTGCATTATTATACATTTCTTTTACACCCCAATTATTTATATATGCAACTTTTCTAGCTGGATAATAAGGTCCGTAAGCACGTGGAGCTGCTCTAAATTTATCTTGACTGTTTATATTATTAATTTCAGGTTTTAATATTGATTTAATTATTTTATATTCTTCTTGTGTTATTTTTTTTTCTTTCAGTAATTGTTTAGCTTTAAGTAATTCATTTTCGACATTAATCTTAGATAAGTCTATTGTTGTTGTAAATGTATTGTTTTCTTTTATATTTTTATTTTGTATTTTTGTTTTAGCATTAGCAATATTAGAATTATTAGTTAAAGTAGAGATAGGAGTAATTAATATTGCTAAAGACATAATTGAAGTAGCTATTTTTAATTTTTTGTTTTTCATAAGAATAACCTCCTTTATGAAGTAAAACTTAAATATGTATTTGCGACTACATATTAATTTAACAAGTATATACTTACAATTATCTTATATATACCATAAAAGTTTGATGAAAACAATATGAAATTAATGATAATATATTTTCTAAAAAATACGTTAAAAGTATGATATAATAAAGTGGTTAGAATCTTTTTATTTCAATTATTTTAGTTATAATAAAAAAGAGGAACTATTACTTTATTATATCTTAGACTTCTGTTTACATAGGTATGGATGGAAGATAAGATATCCTCTGAAAAAATTTTTAAAGTATTTTCTATGTTTTTGATAAAGATTTGTATTATAATGTTCATAAGAGTAAATTCCTTTTTTTGATTTATCGTAATTTCATTATACAGGATTTACTCTTCTTTTTTTATATTTTGTCTCACATTAATTGTAACACTATAAGTCATTCCTAGTTAATTGTGCTCTGTTATTTTATTTCGTTTTAAGCTATAATATAATAGAGATAATTTATAGAAAAAAGGTGATTATATGGTTAAGTTTTTACATACTGCAGATTGGCATATTGGAAGAAAATTACAAGGAAAAGATTTATTAGAAGATCAACAATATGTAATGAATAATTTGATCAGTAAAATTGATGAGACTAAACCTGACTTTTTAATAATTGCAGGTGATTTATATGATAGAAGTGTGCCTAGTAAAGAAGCTACAATACTTTTACAGAAACTTCTAGTGAAAATTAATATAGAATGCAATATACCAATTTTTGCAATTAGTGGTAATCATGATAGTAGAGAGAGATTAGCTATAGGAGAAGCTTGGTTTAGCAAGCATAAATTCTATCTTCACACAAGATTAGATCAAAGTTTTGATAAGATTACTTTTGAAGATACGGATATATATTTATTACCATATTTTGAACCTTTTGAAGCAAGAGAATATTTTGAGGATGATACACTTACAACTCATAATTCTGCGACAAAAAGAGTAATTGATGAAATTTATAAAAATATAGATATGAGTAAAACTAATATTTTAGTAGCTCATACTTTTGTATCTGGAGGGCTAGAAACTGATTCTGAAAGAGAAATTTCTGTAGGAACTGTTGAAAATGTAGCAGTTGAAATTTTTGAAAAATTTGATTATGTAGCTCTAGGTCATCTTCATAATCCGAATGCTATAAAAGAAGAACGTATAAAATATAGTGGTAGTCCAATGGCTTATTCATTCTCTGAAGCAACACAGACAAAAGGTATGAGGTTAGTAGAATTAACAAAAGAAATTTTTACTGAAGAGTTTATTTCCTTGGAACAAAAACGTAAATTACATAATATTAGTGCAACATATGAAGAGGTATTTACAAAAGTATTTCAACAAAATTTTGATTGTAAAAATGATTATTTCAGTATGGAATTAAGTGGCATGGAAGGTGTAACAGATCCTTTACCACGAATTAAAGAGTATTATCCAAATACTTTGATACTTAAACAAAAAAGAAATGATAATAGTGATAGTGAAATTAAATTTGATAAAGAAATGTTGACTAAAAGTCCACTAGAATTGATAGAAGGATTTTATAATGAACAAACAGGAAGCGAGTTAACGGTAGGGCAAAAACGAGTGCTGGTAAATATTATAGACAAGGTGAATCAAGATGAAACCAATTAGATTAGAATTAAAAGAATTTGGTCCATATAAAGATGAAATAATAGAATGGGATAGAATAATAAATGAACCTATATTTTTAATAACCGGAAAAACAGGTTCGGGAAAATCTACACTTTTTGATGCTATTACTTATGCATTATACAATAAGACAACAGGTGGTAAAGATATATCTTCTTTAAGGACGAAAACCGCTAGTGATAAAGATAAAACACAGGTGAACTTTGACTTTGAATTAAGCGGAAAGAGATATAGAATTGAAAGAACTTTAGCTTATCTGAAAACTGGTAATAAAAATTTAACTTCTGGGAAAGTTGCTTTAATGAAATATAATGATGCAGGGTTAGAAGTTATTGCAACAAAAGAGCAAGAAGTTAAAGAAAAAGTAGAAGAGTTAATAGGTTTAGATGATAAACAATTTTGTCAAATTATCATATTACCTCAAGGTAAGTTTAAAGAATTCCTATTATCAAAATCAAGTGAGAAGAAAGAAACTTTAAGGTCGTTATTTAATACTTATTTTTATCAAAAATTTGTAGATCAATTACAAGAACAAGCAAAAAAATTAGATAGTAATAACAAACAAAAAGAAAAAGAATTAATTACAAGATTTGAACAGTTTGATATAGATGGAGAATTAACAAAGTTTGAGTTTTTAAAAGATGAGAATTTTAAAGAAATTAATGAAATAATTTTCTCTCAAGAAAACGAGATAGAAACAGAAAAAAAAGAATTAGCTAAATTAGAAAAAGATCTTATAAAATCAAAAGAGAATTTTATAGAATTAAGTAAACTGAACGATAAATTTTTAAAACTTGAAGATAATAAGGTGAAAATTGATGAATTAAATAATAAAGATGATTACTTCAATAAACTAAAAGCGGAGGTAGAAAAGTTATCGGAGTTACAAAAAAGCAAAGATAAAATAACAGAATATGTAAGTTTATTAGATAAACAACTTCAATTAACAAAACAGGGGAAATCTCTGCTAGATGAAAAAGAGCGATATAAGAAAGATTTAGCTGAGAATACTGAGTTAGAAACTAAACTTACTTCAATGAAAGACAAAATTGAATCACTTAGAAAAGAAACATCAGATTTAAAATTCTTTTATAACAATATTGATGAACTGATAGTGGCTAAAAGTGATATAAATATATTTACTAATAAACTTGAAGAACTAAATCTAAAAAAAGAATCGATAAAAGAAATAGAAGATAGTTTAAAAATTGAAAAAGAAAACTATTTTGAATCGAATGAAGAAAAGAATATTCTTGATGGTAGTATAGGAAAGTTAAAACTAGAGATTTTGAAGAAAGAACAAGAAGTAGAAAAACTAAAAGAGTTTGAAAAAAAATCATCAGAATTAAATGATAAAAAATTTAATTATGAAGCTTCAAAAAAACATTTAGAAGAGTTGCAGGTAAGTAAAGAAGAAATTGAAAGAGATGTGTTATTACTAAAAAGTAATAAAGAACAAGAAGTATTGAATAGCTTTTTAGTGAAGTTGCATGAGGGTGACGATTGCCCACTTTGTAAACAGAAGATCGAGCATCTTCCAGAGATAACTACACTTGTAGAAGTAGATGATAATATAGAAAAATCACTAAAAGATGTTACTGAAAAAGTAATAAAATTAGAAACTCTTTTACAAAAAGATGAACAAGATATTCAAAAGCTAACGACAACAGTAAAGGATTTAGGAGATTTTATTAATTTAAAAGCCGTAGAACAATTAACTGAATTAGAAGCTGAATTAAAACATGAAACTATTAATTTAACAGAAGTGGTTGACGGATTAAAAAAATCGGAAGTTAAAATAAAAAACTTTGAAAAAGAGATAGAAAATCTGTTGATTTTATTAAAAGATGAGGATCAGTTAAAACAAAAACAATTGGAAGCTAAAAATAAAATTGATCAATTTGAAAATAATGTAAATATTGAGTTAGAAGACTTTAAAGATTATTATGAAAATAAAATAGTTAAAATTAATGAATTTGATAATAATTATAATAAATTCCGGGAAAATAATAACGAGTTGCAAATCAGGAAAATAAAAATAGAAACTGAACAGAAGAATAATGCAGATAATTTATTAGAAGTTACAAAAGGGATTGAATTTATAATATCGAATTTTATGAATTCTAAACTTAGTAAATACTATAGTTCTTTAGAACAAGCTAAAGAAAATATTACAGAATTAGAAAAATTAGAACAATATCAAACTCAAATTGATGAATTTGAAGATACTAAGAAGATATTACTAAGTTCTTTAAAACAACTTGAAGAAGAATTAATGAACGTAGTAAAACCTGATTTAGAAGAAGAACACGAGAAAATGCAAAATATAGAAGATGAGGTTTCTAATTTTATAGAAAAAATGGCAATTCTTACAACGAGATTATCTAATAATAAAAAATTATACGAAAAAATTCATAGTGAGTATCTTAAATTATTAGAAACGTCTAAAGATGCACGAGAAATAATAGCATTAAGTGATGTTGTTAGTGGAAAAACAGAAAATAGAAAATCATTAGAAACGTATGTTCAAGGATATTATTTAGACTTGATACTTGTTGCTGGAACGAAAAGATTGCTACAAATGACAAATGATCGTTACAGATTTATTAGGCGTGAAGAAAAATCTAAAGGTGGAGGGCTGCAAGGTCTAGAAATAGAGATACATGACATTTATCTAAATAGTACACGTATTATAAGTTCTTTATCTGGAGGAGAATTATTCTTAGCTTCCTTAGCATTGGCACTAGGTTTAGCTGAAGTAATACAAAATGAGAGTGGTGGAATCTCTCTAGAGACTATTTTTATCGATGAAGGGTTTGGTTCATTGGATGCTGAAACTTTAGACATTGCATTAACAACATTAATAGATCTTCAGTCTTATGGAAGAAATATAGGTATAATATCTCATGTTAGTGAACTTAAAGAACGAATTAGACCGAAAATTGAGGTATACACTAAAGATAATTATGCAAAAGTCAAAATGACAGGAATATAAGTTAAAATAATATAAGAAAGGAGAAACGATGAATTTAGAATTATTAGTAGGACCAAGTGGTGTTGGAAAAACTAACTATATATTAGAGGATATAGATTTAAATAGAAAAGACAATAAAATAATAGTATTGACTCCGGAACAAAACAGTTTTAATTTTGAAAAAATCTTATGTGATAAATTCGGTGGAACGTTTAATATTGATGTTATGAATTTCTCGAGCTTAACTAGAAGACTAGCTAAACAACTTGGAATAGATAATCTTAAGAGATTAGGTGACAATATTAAACCATTTTATTTCTATAGAGCTGCAAAAAACTTAGATAATAGTGAGAATTTTTTAGTGAAAAGAATTCTACAAGATGTGAGTTTTATAGAAGTTGTAGAAGAAATTATAAATGAGTTAAAGGAATATACTGTAAGTATAAATACTTTAGAAGAGTATTTAGAAAAAAATACTCTTCTAGAAAAGAGTCATCGTGAAAAACTAGAGGCAATTTTAGAAATATATGTAGAATACACAAGGTTATTAAAAGAACAAAGTACATTTGATAAAGTAGATTATATAACTGAATTGTTATTATATTTAGAATATGTTGACTTAAGTGATTATATATTTTATGTGGATGCTTATTATAACTTTACAGCTCAAGAGTATAATTATATAGAGAAATTAGCTAAGAAATCTAAAAAATTAATAATAAGTGTAATTTGTGATGCGAATAGATATTTTAACTTCGACCTTTTGCAGTTGATTCAAGGATATGAATTAGAAAAAATGAAATATAATAGTTTTTATCTTTCAGATTTATTTAGTAAAGAAAAATATAAACTAGATATATTCAGAAAGTCTCATGAAATTATTGCTAGTATGAATGAAATCGTGAAAAACAACAAAGATGTTAATTTTTCATTAGTAGCCTTTATCAAAAATAAAGATGTTAGTGTATTAAAATTTGATATAAAGGATAGTATAGTAGAGAATTATAGTATACTAGAAGATAAAAATGGACGATTCACGGGGATTTCTAATAGTATTCTTGCTGAGAAATATTATAAAAATTTTACTGCACAATATGAGACTGATGATAGCATTGAAATTATTTGTGCTAAGAATAAAGAATTAGAAGTTAAACAAGTAGCACGTGAAATAGTAAAATTAAAAGAAGAAAAAAGTGTTGATCATAATGATATAGCAATTCTTTATCGTGATAATACATATGAAAACTATATAAATATATTTAAAGATTATAATCTAGAGGTCCATTTAGATAAAAATATAGAGACAAGTAATCATCGTTTAGTTAAATTTATTCAGGAAGTACTAAATTTCAATGATGGAAACTTTAAAACTAGATTATTAAACTTACTAAAAACTAGGTTAACAAACTTTGAGAATATTTATCGTCAAAAAGTTATTTCTCATATACTATTAGATGATACAAGCATTAATGAAAAACAATTAGAAAAGTTAATAACAGAATTAGACGTGGATACGATCAAAGAAAGAATTTCTAAGAACAAGCTAGTTGTATCATCAACTACTAAGTTTAGTTATAATGATTTGTTAGAAAAAGTTAGAGTAATTTCTGTAGATGATGTTGAAAACATACTAAATGAGAAATTAGTAAATTCTTCTAATGATATTTTAAAAGATTATTTTGTTGAAAAAACAATTAAATATTCAACAGAGCAACTACGAATTTGTAAAGAAGTACTATTAGAACTCTCTGCTAAGGTTTCTGAAGTATCTATGAAAGATAACCTACAAGTTAAACGTTATGTGAAAAAACTAGTTGATGTATTTGATTATTGTAAAATCAGAATGTATCTCGATAAAGAAGATGGAGATTATGATGATATAGAAGAGTTGAAAGTCGACAGTATCGATAGACAGGTTTATAAAAAAATCTTGGAATATATAAATGATATAAATGAGAATTTTGGTAATGATAAGTTTGAATATCAAAAGTTTGTAACACTATTTAATGCTGGATTAACTACTATTAAGTACCGTTCTATACCTGAGATAAATAATTCTATAATTATGTCTACAATGGATTTAGCTAAGGTGGAAAATAAAAAAGTTGTTTTTGTTATTGGATTTAACAAAGATGTATTACCAGTATCGAAGAGTACAGGATTAATAGACGATAAAGATAAGGAAGAACTAATTTTAAGGGATATCTTCTTATCTCCAACTAAAGAAGCGGCTCTTATTGATGAAGAATTTGTAGCATATGTGGCTTTAACTCGTGCTAAAGAGAAAACATTTATATGTTATAGTTTATTGGATAAAAGTTTTAAAGAAAACTTTGCTTCTCCATATTTGAGTACAGTAAAATCATTGTTTCCACAATTAGAAGAAAAACAAACTTCAAAAATATTAGAATTTTCTATTTCAGATTATAGTTATTATTTAGAAAATTTCTCAGAAATTGTTTCGGAGAAAGAATTTAATTACTTGTTTTCAAAAGTCTATCGAAGATTTATGGAAGTAAAAGATAGTAAGACTAAAGAAGTAGAAGTGTTAGTAGAGTTAATGATTAAATTTTTAGAAAATTATCAAATGTCTCTTCCTTCAGAAAATTTTGAAAGCTATGAAGTACTTGATGAGTTAAATGACAGAATATTCTTTTCTAAGGATAATAGTATTAAAAATTATTTAGCTAAAATAATTAGAGATTACAAGTTTGAACTTAATTCAAAAACAGTTAATGAATTTTTAGAAGAAAAAAAAGAGACTTTCTCTAAGTTTAGTATTTCTAAAATTTCTGATTTTGAGAGAAATCCATATCAGTTCTTTATTAAGCGAGTTCTTGGAATAGCAGAAGAAAGAGATATAGATATTGATAATCTTGTTTCAGGAAGATTCTTCCATGCAGTGATGGCAGATGAAAGAATTGTTAATTTTATTGCTGAATGTGGAAGTAAGATTGATATAGACATTCAAGAAGATGAAGATATTGCAAGGAGATTTAAAATAAAAGAAATTGTAAGAGAAGTTGTTTATAATAGTGACAATAAAGATATATTAGAAACTCTAAAATTAATAGAATTATTAAATACTTATAAATATCTATTAATTAATATGCTTCAAAGGTTAGAAATAGCTATAGCAATCGAAATAAAATATTTTGCTTTAACAAAATTTATGCCGACATTCTTAGAAAAATCATTTGTTTTAGAGATAGAAGACAATATTATTACGTGTGAAAATATTGAAACTGGTGAGATTAATAAGAAAGAGTTACTTCAACAATATAATATTCCACCTATTAGATTTGTCGGTGTAATAGATAGGGTTGATGTTCTGGATAAAAATATTTCTATAATTGACTATAAGAGTAGTCAAACAGATTTTACACTAGATAGTATAGAACTAGGATTTATTTCTCAAATTTTAACATACTCGTTAGCATGTGAATTGATGTTTGATAAAAAATCTGAGGATATTCTTGGAATTTTTTATAGAGAAATTGCCAAGTTAGGAAAGGATTTAAAAACATATAGGTTAAGAGGTTTAGCAAATAGTGATTTAATATTAAAAGAAGACTTTTTAGAAATTGCACCAGAAGTTATGTATGTTAGAACTACGAAGAAAGGCGCTATTCATGGAGCAGATGCACACAAAGCATATACTAGTCCAGAATTAGAAAGATTGGTTAATAAAAATCTTCACAATGTGATGTGTTTATTAGAGAAGATATTTTCATTTGATTACTCACTAAAAAATTATGAAGTAGATAATCAGTATCTTTCTGAAAAACAAACTTTATTTAAATTTGCATCTAATAGCGATACAAGATTAGATTATAAAAATAAGGTTAGTCTTAAACCAAAAGAATTAAAAGAAAAGTTGTTGAAAGAATAGATTTTTAATCGATTATTAGAATCTTTTAAAGAAAAAAATATTATATTAGAGATAATTCGATAAAATGTTTACTAAAATACATGCATTAATTGGATTATCTCTATTTTTTTTTTTTATTTTTTTATTAAATTTTAATTACATTTGATAAGATTTATATTATAATAGTATAAGTGAAATAGTAGCTTCTTTTCATATATGTTTTCGTAGAAGTAAGAGATTGTATTAGATAATAAATAATAACGATAAAGGCAAGGATAAGATAAATATGAAATTAACTTTTTTTGAAAAATTAGAACAGTATCAAAATAGTTCTAAAGAAGTATATATTAATAATATATATCAGGATGAAAATTTAACATACAAAAATTTAATAGAATATTCGGATAAACTTGCGTTTTATCTAGAAGAAAAACAAGGAGAAGATAAAAATCCTATAGTAGTGTATGGGCATAAACATCCGTTTATGTTAGTGTACTTTTTAGCGTGTGTGAAATCAGGAAGAGCATTTTGCCCAGTAGATATAAACACACCTAAAGACAGAGTGGAAGAAATAGTAGAAACAGTAGAATCAAAACTAGTACTTGTCACGGAAAAAATAGAACTGACTAGAAAAATGCTAGATGTTAAGTCAGCTAAAGAAATAATCTCGAGTACTCAAAATACTATTTCAAAAGAACACTATGTAAAAGATGAAGATTTGTTCTATATTATATTTACATCAGGAAGTACAGGAAAGCCAAAAGGTGTGTGTATTACATACAATAACTTGAATAATTTCTTACATTGGTATACAGGATATTATGATGAAAAAGAAGAACTAGTATTTTTAGGACATCCACCATTCTCATTTGATCTATCGGTAATGTCATTGTGGCCAAGTATTTATTTAGGAGCATCTTTAGTACAAATAGATAAAAAACATCAAGAAAACTTCAAATTAATGTTTGAAGAACTAAATAAATCAAATGCTACAATATGGATTTCAACACCATCATTTATAGAAATGTGTTTTATAGATAAAAACTTCAATCAAAGTTTAATGCCAAAAGTAAAACAATTTGTATTTTGTGGAGAAAAACTATTTAGTACAACAGTAGAAAAAATCCATGAAAACTTTGAAAATGCTCAAGTTATAAATACATATGGACCAACAGAATCTACTGTAATGGTCACATGGGTAGAAATAACAAAAGAAGTGAATAAAAAATACTATGAGAACCTACCGGTTGGAGAAGTGAAATGGGGGACCAAAGTACATTTAGCTGATCCTGATAAAGAAGGTAAAGGTGAGATAGTAATTACAGGAAATACTGTCGCAAAAGGTTATTTCAAAAATGATGCTATAACAAATGAAAAATTTGGCGTAGGAGAAGTAGATGGAAAAGAAGAACGAAGTTATCTTACTGGTGATTTAGGATATTTCAAAGATGGTATGCTATTTTGTGAAGGACGCATAGACTTCCAAGTAAAACTTCATGGGCATAGAATAGAACTTGAAGATATAGACAACAATCTACTTAAAAACAAAAAAATACGACAAGCGGCGACGGTACCAAGTTATGAAGATGGAAAAGTAAAATCACTAACATCATTTATAGTATATAACGAAGAGATAGAAAAACGCTTCGAAGTAACTAAACAGATAAAACAAGAACTAAAAAAATTAGTACCGGAATATATGATACCTAAAAAAATAGTATTTCTAGAAGAAATGCCACTAAACAATAATGGGAAAATAGATAAGAAAAAGTTAAAGGAGTTAGTATAAAATGAGCTACTTTGAAGGAATAGAATTCTTCTTTTTCTTAGCTATAGCACTAATTATAGGATTTATAATAAACTATTTAGGTAGAAGAATAGAGTATTACATCTTAGCGTTGTCGATTATCTTTGCCGTAGTTATATATGGAAAAAGTACAATAATGATAGTGTACCTAATAGGTTTTATCCTATATGAATACATATTGGTATTAATAGCACAAAAAACAGAAAGTAAAAAGAACCTAAAAACCTTAGTTGTATTATCAATATTACCACTAGCAATAAATAAAATATTTGCGGTAACGAATTTACATTTATTAGCTTTTATTGGAATATCATATATGTCATTTAAGACAATACAAATTATGATAGAAATATCAGATGGTTTAATAAAAGAAAAAATCAATGCTGTAGAATATGTACAATTCCTATTATTCTTCCCAACAGTAAGCTCGGGTCCGATAGATAGAAGTAGAAGATTCATGAGTGATATAAAAGAAAAGATGCCAAGAGCTGAATACTTAGAACTAGCAGGAGAAGGAATATATAGATTAATATTGGGGTTACTATATAAAGTAGTATTCTCAACACTGAGTTATCATTATCTAGTAGGTTTAACAAACCACGGTGCCTTTATGTATTCGATAAAATACATGTATCTATATACACTTTATCTATTCTTCGACTTTGCAGGATACAGTTTAATGGCAGTAGGAAGTAGTAATATCTTAGGGATAAAAACACCTATGAACTTTGATAAACCATTTTTAAGTATAGACATAAAAGATTTCTGGAATAGATGGCACATAACACTATCAACATGGTTAAGAGACTTCGTATTCTCAAGAGTCTTTATGGAAGCAACAAAGAAGAAAAGATTTAAGAAGAGACTAAATACAGCGATGTATGCTTACATGGTGAATATGGTGCTTATGGGATTCTGGCATGGTCTAACTATAAGTTATATAATATATGGATTCTACCACGGTTTATTAATGGCAGGATTTGAATATTACCAAAAGAAAAGTAAATTTTACAAGAAGAATAAAAATGAAACATGGTATAAAGTTCTTAGTTGGTTCGTAACGATAAATCTAGTAATAATAGGATTATATATCTTTTCAGGAGAACCATATAAACTAATAAGCCATGTATTAAAAAAATAATATAGAGTTAGGAGAACAAGCGTGATAAAAGAACAAGTATTAGAAATGTTAGAAGAAATTTGTGAAGATGAAGTTGTAAGAGAAGATTTAGACATAAATATGAAAGAAGAAGGTCTAATGGACTCATTAGCTTTTGTAGAAATGTTGGTTAAAATTGAAGAAATATTTGGACTAAGTATAGCACCGACTGAAGTAACATACGAAGAAATCGATACACCAAATAAAGTGATTTCTTACATAGAAAATAGGAAGTAACGATGATAAGATTAAAAGCTTTTTTAATATCAATACTATTGGTATTAATTACACTTGTAATTTTAAATAAGACGTATATAAAAAAGATAGAAGACTATTATAAAGTAAATGATAATAGTGTTAGATATAGTACTGCTTTTGAGAAATATAAGAGTAAGGATATAATCCTTGAGAATATTACTCCTAAAACATTAGTATTATTAGGTTCATCAGAATTAACTACAACAATAAATGAAGACTATCATCCAAAGAAAATCTTTAACTATGAAGATTTTAACATTATGCAAATAGGAGTAGGTAATTCTCAAAATATTATACATGCAGCAACGATTGGTTCTATAGGAAATGATATAAGAAATAATGAAATTGTCATGATTCAATCAATTCAGTGGTTCGATAATAAAAATGGTATTTTAAAAGATGCATTTTTATCAAGAATTTCTAGTGAGCATGTTTATAACACTATGGCTAATGATAAAATTAGTAAAGAAACGAAAGAAAAATTTATCAATAGAGTAATTGAACTTTCATCAACTAATAAAGTTCTTAATAAGAAATATAGGAGTTATAAAAAATATTTTGTAGAGGAACAAGGGAACTTTATCACAGGGGAATTTTTAAAACTAGATAATTACTTTTACAAATTGAAGAATAAGTATGAGTTTTTCAAAAATAAAGGAAGGGAAAATTATCCCTTAAGTGGTGAAAAAACACCTGATTATAACTGGAAAGAGTTAGATGAAAAGGTAACTGAACAAGCTAAAGAAAGAACTAATAACAACGATTATCAAATTGATAATACTTATTATGATAAGTATATTAAAACAAAATATGATCAATTGAAAAATAGTTCTAAAAATACAAAATATGATGAGTCTAAGGAATATGATGATTTAGATATACTTTTATCAATAGTTAAAGACTTGAATCTAAATATGAAATTCGCTATACTTCCTGCTAATGGTAAGTGGAGTGATTATATAGGAATAGATAGTGAAAAAAGACGGGTTGCGTATAATAACTTGAAAGAAATTGCTAAAAAGAATAATATAGAAGTAATGGATTATTCTAGTAAAGAATATGAGGAATATTATATGTACGATGCAATGCATTTAGGTTGGAGAGGATGGATTGATTTTGAAAGAGATCTTTACAAGCTTAAAAAATAGAATGAATGAAAATCAGAAATTAATGATATGGATATTTTTCTTTTATATTATAATAATGGGAATAATAATATATTCATTTGTCACGGATTTTTCTAATGTTCAAGAATATGTATACAGTGAATTTTAAGGTGAAAATAACGGGTTGTTTTATGCAATCCGTTTTTGTTTTATTTAGCAATTTATAATAAATTTATATTCAAAATGCATATTCTGTTATGATTTATTATGAAAATAATATGTTAAAATTAATTTTTCAGAAAAATTACAGAAAATAACACTCAATTGATTGATTTTATATGAGAAATATTGTAGAATTATAGCTATAATAATAATTTAAAAGGAAAAAATTAATGAATAGAGATGCGTATTTTTATTTAGAGATGAAGGAGCATGAGTTAAAAGTTCCTTATACGGGGAAAAATCGTCGTATTAGAGTTCTTTTGCCAAAAGGGTATGCTCAAGATGAACATAAACATTATCCAGTAGTTTATATGAATGATGGTCAAAATGTTTTTTATAGTGGAGAATCTTTTAGTGGACACTCATGGAAAGTAATTCCGGCGATAAAAAGAAACCCAGATATGCCAAAAATGATAATAGTTGGTATTGATAATGATAATGAAGGAAGAATGAATGAATATGCACCTTGGAAATTCTCAAGTTTACCTATATTAAATTTTGGCTTAACATTAGGTGGATTAGGATCTGAGTATGCAGACTTTTTTGTAAATGTTGTTAAACCATTTATTGATAGTACATATCGTACAAAACCACAGCGTGAATACACAGCGATGATTGGTAGTTCTTTAGGAGCTAATATTTCACAATATATAGGATTAGAACACAAAGATGTAGTAGGATGTCTAGGAGTATTTTCATCAGCAAACTGGTTAAATAAACCTGAATTTGATAGATATATATCAAAACATAAAGTTTCTGATCAGAGAGTATATATTGAAGTAGGAACAAATGAAGGTGATGATACAGATAAACAATTGGCAAATGGTAATTTAAAACAACTATATATAGATGCAAGTTTAGACTATTATAGACAACTAATTGATGCTGGTTTATCAACCAGTGAGCTTAAGTTAAATGTAGTAGCTAATGGTGAACATAGTGAAGAATGTTGGGCTAAATATTTACCGGAATGTTTAAGGTTTATTAGTGAAAACTGGTAAAAGTATTTTATAGAAAATGGAGGTTATTTAATTTGAATATAGAGAATCTAAGTCATTATAGTGGAAATTTAGGAAGAGAAATGGTTCTTAATAGATATGGACATGCAGGATTACCGATTGTTGTTTTTCCATCATCTGGGGGAACACACAATGAGTATTATGATTTTGGTATGATACATGCTTGTGAAAGATTTATCAATGAAGGGAAAGTACAATTTTTCACATTATCAAGTGTCGATAGCGAATCATGGCTATGTGATTGGAAAAATGGTCATGATAGAGCATTAGCACATACACAATATGAAAAGTATGTAATTGAAGAAGCCATACCATTTATTAAGCATAAAACAGGTTGGTTTGGTCAAATGATGGCTACAGGTTGTAGTATGGGGGGATATCATTCTTTTAATATCTTCTTACAGCATCCGGATGTATTTGGAAAAGTCATTGCTCTAAGTGGAGTTTATGATGCTAGATATTTCGTAGGTGAATATGGTAATGATGAGTTAATCTACAGAAATTCACCTAGTGATAATATTTGGAATCAAAATGATGGATGGTTTATAGATCACTATAGAAATGCAGATATTATTGTTTGTACTGGTTTAGGGCCGTGGGAACAAGATGGCTTGCCATCATTTTACAGTTTAAAAAAAGCATTTGAAGAAAAAAATATTCCAGCATGGTTTGATGTTTGGGGCGATGATGTTGCACACGACTGGCCTTGGTGGAGAATCCAAATGCCATACTTTTTAGATAAATTAAATTTATAATAATAAGAGGAGAAAGTATTTATGAATTACATAGTTATATCACCATATTACCCACATAATTTTCAAAAGTTTTCTATAGAATTAAAGAATCAAGGAATAAATGTACTAGGAATTGGAGAAGAACCGTACGAACAACTTGATCAAAGATTAAAAGAAGCTCTAACTGAATATTTTAGAGTTAATAGCTTAGATGATGTTGATGAAGTTAAACGTGCAGTGGCGTTTTTATATCACAAACATGGCCATATTGATAGAATAGAATCGCAAAATGAGCACTGGATGGAACTTGATGCTGCTTTACGTACACAGTTTAATGTATTTGGTTTAAAAGAACATGATCTTAAGAAAACAAAACACAAATCAGAGATGAAAAAATACTTTGAAAAAGCTGGAGTTCCTGTTGTACCAGGTTTCTTAGTGAAAAAAGAAGGAGACATCGAAAAAGGTGTAAAAAAATTGAAACTTCCATTAATTGCTAAGCCTGATAATGGAGTAGGTGCTTCTGCAACTTATAAACTTAAAGATAAGAAAGATGTAGAAAACTTTAAAAAAGAATGGGATGGTACTACTCACTACTTCTTAGAACCTTTCGTTGATAATTCTGACATTGTAACTTTTGATGGATTAGTAGATGCTAAAGGAAATATCGTATTTTATACAAGTATTGTTTACTATCACACTCCATTAGATTTACTGAATAACAATACTCTAGATTGGGTATATTACATTGATAAAGATTTAGATCCAAAATTAGTAGAGTATGGTAAAAATTCTGTTAAAGCCTTTGGAATGAAAGAACGTTTCTTCCATATTGAATTCTTTAAAACTAAAGATGATTATATTGCAATAGAGTATAATAACCGTCCAGCAGGAGCGTTTGCTGTAGATGTTTATAACTTTGCACACTCAACAGATTATTTTAGAGTATATGCTGAAGTGGCTAATGGAACATTTAATGGTTTAAATGTTGATGAAAAATATGGGTTAGCTTCAACACGTCGTGATTATAAAGATTATGTACACTCTGATGAAGAAATTAGAGAAAAATATCAAGATAAACTGAAAGCTGTTCTAAGAATGCCAGAAGCCTTTGCTGAACTTCAAGGAAACACAATGTATGTTCTTGTAGCTGATACACTTGAAGAAATGAAAGAAATGGAAAGATTTGTAGGGAAGTTAAAATAGAATAAAATATATAAAATAGAAATTAACTCGAAGTTGATTTCTATTTTTTTGTAAAACTATTCTATTAATATACATTATTAAGTTTCAAATTACGAAATAACGTGTAATAATACTTGAATTATATTTGGAAGTATGTTAAGCTTTAACTGAAAAAAGTTAAAAAAAGGAGACCAACATGAATATATCTAGGGAACATTTAGAATTATTATCTCAAAATTTTAAAAATATTGATGAAACTACAAAGGAGATAATAAACTTAGAAGCAATATTAACATTGCCAAAAGGAACAGAACACTTTTTAAGTGATATTCACGGAGAATACGAGGCCTTTGATCATATTTTGAGAAATGGCTCAGGTATTATTAAAGAAAAACTTAAAGAAGTGTTTGGAAACAGACTACCTAAAAAAGATTTGAATTTACTGGCTACTATAATCTATTATCCAGAAGAAAAATTAAATCTTTTAAGAAAAGAATATGATGTATGTGATTATAAAGAATTCCAAAAAATAATTCTTCTTCGTTTATTAGAAGTAACACAGGTAGCCGCAAGGAAGTACACAAGATCTAAAGTAAGAAAAATCTTGCCGAAAGATTTTAAGTATATTATTGAAGAATTACTTTACAAAATGCAAAGTAGTGATAAAAATGACTACTATGATAGAATTCTTGAAAATATAATTGAATTAGGTGCTGGTGATAAATTCATTATTGAATTATCATTAAGTATTCATAAGTTAATCATAGATCATTTACATATTGTAGGTGATATTTATGATAGAGGTCCGTTTCCTGATAAAATTATGGATAGATTGCTGAATTATCATTCGCTTGATATTCAATGGGGAAATCATGATATGCTATGGATAGGGGCTTATCTTGGAGATAGAATATCATTAGCAAATGTTATAAGAATATGTGCGAGATATGATAATTTGGACATTATTGAAGATAGATACGGAATTCCACTTAGAAATTTATTAAATTTTAGTGAAACACATTATAAAGATGATAATTGTAAAGAGTTTTTACCAAAACTATCTAAAAATGATGAGTTAAAATATAGTGAACATGAAATTATGCAAATAGCAAGAATGCATAAAGCTATGGCGATAATTCAATTTAAACTAGAAAAACAAATTATCGACAAACATCCAGAATTTAAATTACAAAGACGTGCATTACTAGATAAGATAAACTTCAAAAAACAAACAGTAAAGATAAATGGTAAAGAATACCCATTAACTTCATGTAATTTTCCAACGGTTGATGAAAAAAATCCATATCTATTAACTGACGAAGAAGAGAAGATTATTAATAGATTAAAAGAATCATTCATAACAAGTGAAAAATTAAAAAAACATGTTGAATTATTCATTAACAAAGGTGGCATGTATTGTTGCTATAATGGAAACCTTCTGTTACATGGTTGTATGCCAGTTGACGAGAAAGGTAACTTCCAGGAATTTTCTTATGGAGGTCATAAATATTCTGGAAAAAAATTATTAGACTTTTTTGATAAGAAAATTCGTAGTATTTTTTATTGTGATTGTAGAGAAGATAATGGTTTATTCTTCTATCTTTGGCAAGGACAATATTCTCCACTATTTGGGAAATGTGATATGACAACTTTCGAGAGATATTTTATCGAGGATAAGGCTACTCATGAGGAAGTGAAAAATGCTTATTACAAACTTAGAGATAATGAAGAATTTTGCATTAAGTTATTAAATGAGTTTGGTCTAACTAGTGAGGGGCATATAATAAATGGACATACACCAGTTAAAGAAACAAAAGGAGAAAATCCAATAAAAGCTAATGGTAGAACGATTGTTATTGATGGTGGAATGTCTAGAGCATACCATAAAACAACAGGGCACGGTGGATATACTCTAACTTATAACTCTTATGGATTACAGATAATGAGTCACGATATATTCAAAAGTAAAGAAGAATCGATAAAAAATGAGACGGATATTATTTCAACAAAGAGAGTTGTAGATAAACTTTGTCGTAAAAAAGTTGTTGATACTGATAGTGGTGTTAAGATACTTAAACAAATTGAATTGTTAAAAATCTTGTTAGAAGAATATAGACAAGGTATGATTTGTGAGAGATAAGTTAATTAAAAGGAGGTTCTAATCTCCTTTTAATTGTATTTATAAAAATATTAGAAAATATCTAATAAAAAATTTTGGGAGTTTCCTATTTTTAGTGAGGTATATTATGTATTTGATTGGAAATATTAAAAAAATAAAATTTTTTGTTGACAATATAAGTAAATTATATTATACTATTTTTTAGTTAATTGAATATGTACCTCACAAAATAAGTGAGGTAGAGGTTGCGATTTTTATTAGTAGGGTAGTTGAAAGTGTAGGGCTTGATGAGATTACTTGAAAGGAAACGTCGCCGAAATGATATTAATCCTATGTTAATATTGTTGGGCCTATATTGAACTAAGTATAGGACTGTCATAGTCGTGAGGCTATGTTGCGCTACTAATATCTTGTTTTGGAGAGATAATGTGAAGTATAACTCCGTGCAAATATGGTAGAAGTTATGCTTTTTTATTTTATCAAGGAGGTTTTTATTATGACAAACAACAGCAATAACAATAATGCAACAGAAGTAAAAAGAAATTTACGATCACGTCATATTAGTATGATTGCTATCGGTGGATGTATCGGTAGTGGATTATTCATGACAAGTGGTCAAGCAATTCAAAGTGCAGGACCTGGAGGAGCTATAGTAGCTTATCTATGTATTGGACTTATGGTGTACTTCTTAATGACATCATTAGGGGAAATGGCAACATATCTTCCTACATCAGGATCGTTTAGTACATATGCAACACGTTATGTGGATCCATCATTAGGATTTGCTTTAGGATGGAACTATTGGTTTAACTGGGTAATTACAGTAGCAGCTGACGTAGAGTTATCTGCATTAGCAATTAGCTACTGGGAGCCTATGCGAGTACTTCCTCACTGGGCTTGGAGTTTATTATTCCTAGTTATTATTATCGCTTTAAACTCACTTAGTGTTAAAGTTTATGGTGAAAGTGAATACTGGTTCGCACTTATCAAAGTAGTAGTAGTAATCATCTTCCTAGTAGTTGGATGTTTAACTATCTTTGGTATTTTAGGTGGAGAATATATTGGATTCAAAAACTTAACAATTGGTGATGCACCATTTATCGGAGAAGATACTTCATTATCAAGCCAAATCCTTGCTACACTTGGAGTATTCTTAATTGCTGGATATTCATTCCAAGGTACTGAGTTAATCGGTATTACTGCTGGTGAAAGTGAAAATCCTGAGAAAAGTATTCCAAAAGCTGTAAAACAAGTATTCTGGAGAATTTTAATCTTCTACGTACTAGCTATCTTAGTTATTGGATTATTAATTCCTTATACTTCACCAGATTTATTAGGAGCTGCAAGCTCTGAAGAAATTGCTAAATCACCATTTACAATTGTCTTCAAAAATGCAGGATTTGCTTTAGCAGCAAGTGTTATGAATGCAGTAATTTTAACATCAATTTTATCAGCTGGTAACTCAGGAATGTATGCATCAACAAGAATGCTTTATGCGATGAGTAAAGAAAAATTAGCATTCCCAATTTTTGGTCGTGTTACTAAATACGGAACGCCAGTTATTTCGTTAATCGCAACAGCAGCGGTAGTATTCTTTATTTTCTTAATCCAACTTACAAATGCTAATGCATATACTTATATCGTAGCTGCTAGTGGATTAACTGGATTTATCGCTTGGCTAGGTATAGCGCTAAGTCACTATAGATTTAGAAGAGCATATGTTACTCAAGGTAAAGATTTAAATGATCTTAAATATAGAGCTAAATGGTTCCCAGCAGGTCCAATTATCGCTTTAGTATTATGTATCATCGTTATTATTGGACAAGATACAGAACTTATTACTAAAGGTGTGGTAAACTGGAGTGGAATGTTAACAACATATATGGGAGTTCCAATCTTCTTATTCTTCTATCTTTACCACAAAATTAGATATAAAACAAAAGTAATTCCTTTAGATAAAGTTGATTTATCTCAAGATGTAGATACTAAATAATAAAAAAGTTCTAGTTCGTGTTGAACTAGAATTTTTTTATTATAAAGTAAAAAGATACATTATAATTTTATTGTCGAGAATATCTATCAATTGAATTGCTAATATAGTTTTTAATAGCTAATTAAGTAAATTATGAAAATACTTTAAAATTGTAATATTTTTAGTTAAATCACGGGAAATTTTCCTTAATTTGTGGTATTATAAAGGGTAGATTAAATTTTGATAAAGGAGGAATTTCTGTGAATCTTGAATATCCATATAGTTATGAAAATGTAGAAGATATGGCGAGTAAATATTTATCAGAAGAGCAAATAAAAATAATAAGAAAAGCTTATGAATTTGCAAAAGTTGCTCATGAAGGACAATTTAGAAAATCAGGGGAACCATACATATTACACCCAGTTCAAGTTGCAGGAATTTTAACTGAGCTTAAATTAGATTATGCAACAATTTGTGCAGGATTTTTACATGATGTTGTGGAAGATACTAAGTATACATTTGATGATATTAAAGAAACATTTGGTGAAGATATAGCTGTAATAGTTGATGGTGTTACAAAATTAGATAAAGTAAAATTCCGCTCTAAAAAACAATCACAAGCAGAAAATCATAGAAAACTATTTGTATCTATAGCAAAGGACTTGCGTGTAATTTTCGTTAAGTTAGCAGATAGGCTACATAATATGAGAACTATGAAGTATATGAGAGAGGAAAAACAACGTGAAATTTCTAGTGAGACACTTGAAATTTATGCGCCTTTAGCTCATAGATTAGGGATTAGTGCGGTAAAATGGGAACTAGAAGATACTTCACTTAGATATTTACATCCATCTCAATATTTCTCAATAGTAGGAATGATGAAACAGAAAAGAAGTGCTAGGGAAGAAAGCATAAAAGATGCATGTTCAAGTATTACCTCGATTTTAGCTGAAAACAACATTAAAGCCCAAGTTACTGGTAGACCAAAACATATTTATAGTATTTATAAAAAAATGGTTAAACAAAATAAAACTTTTGACCAAATTTATGATCTATTAGCTGTTCGTGTGTTAGTTGATAGTGTGGCTGATTGTTATGCTACTTTGGGGTTGGTAAATAATCTTTGGGTTCCTATTCCAGGAAGAATCAAGGACTATATTGCTATGCCAAAACCTAATATGTACCAATCACTACATACTACGGTAATTGCTCCGGATGGCCAAACCTTAGAAGTTCAAATTAGAACTTATGAAATGCATGAAATTGCTGAAAAAGGGATTGCTGCACACTGGGCATATAAAGAAGGTAAGAAAGTAAATAAAAATAATAACTTTTATGAAAAATTAAATTGGTTCCAAAAAATCGCTGAAAATGACGAAACTGAAGCAACAGCAGAAAGCTTTATGGAATCATTAAAAGTAGATTTATTAAGTGATAAAATCTATGTATTCACACCAAATAGTGATATTATAGAATTACCAAAAGGATCATGTATTGTGGACTTTGCCTATGCGATTCACTCGGAAGTAGGTAATAAAATGGTAGGGGCAACAGTAAATGATAAAATAGAACCATTTGATTATGTATTATCTACTGGTGAAATTTGTGATATTCGTACTAGTAAAAATTCTACAGGGCCAAAACGCTCTTGGTTAGAAATAGCTACATCATCACAAACTAAATCAAAAATTAAAGCATTCTTCAAAAAAGCTGCTCGTGAAGAAAACTTAGTTAAAGGTGAAATATTATTAAAAGATGAGATTAAAGCAAATAACTTTGATATTGATGAAGTGTTAACAGATGAAAATATTGTAGTTGCACTTAATAAATATAAATTTGCTAATCTTGAAGAAATGTATGTTGCTATTGGTTATGGTGGAATTACGGCTAATAAAGTATTTGCTAGATTGACTGAGAAAATTAGAAAAGAAAAGATGACTCAAGAAAAAATTGAGAAACTTTTCAATGCAGAAGAAACTAAAAAAATAGTGACTGAAACAGGTGTTTATGTAAAAGGTGTTGATAATATTCTTGTTAGATTATCAAAATGTTGTCAGCCTATACCTGGAGATGAGATAGTTGGATTTATTACCAAAGGACGTGGGGTTACTGTTCACAGACATAACTGTCCTAATTTAACAGAAGAGGACAAAGCTAGACTACTTGAAGTTGAATGGGTTGAAAGCTTAAACGCTCGTCGTTATAGTGTTACATTACAAATACATGCTTTTGATAGAGATTTATTACTACAAAATGTACTATTAACATTGAGTGAGAGTAGAGTAGAAATTAAAAAATTAAATTCTGAATCTAAAGTTGATAAAACGTGTGTAATAACTATTGGAATATATGTGAAAAATGTTAGTGAATGTGAATTTATGATTAAAAAACTTAGACAGATTCCAGATGTTTATAGTGTAGAAAGAATAGTTAAATAGGTGAAAATATGAAAATTGTATTGCAGAAGGTTAAAAAAGCTAGCGTTAGTGTAGACAATAAAATTGTGGGAAGTATTGATAAAGGATACTGTCTTCTAGTAGGAGTACATAAGGAGTCTACTGAAGAAGATGCAAAGTATTTAGCTAAAAAAATTTCACAAGCTCGTTTATTTGAAGATGAAAATGATAAAATTAACCTAAGTCTAAAAGATATAGGTGGAAGTATATTATCAGTTTCACAATTTACTTTATATGCAGATACTAAGAAAGGTAATAGACCTAGTTTTACCAGTGCTGCAGGTGCAGAAAAAGCTAATGAGTTATATGAAAAATTTAATGAATATCTAAGAGAAGAAGGTGTAAAGGTAGAGACTGGAATTTTCCAAACAATGATGGAAGTGAATATTGTTAATGATGGTCCAGTAACTATTGTTTACGAAAAACTATCAGCAGGAAATTAATATGAGAATAAAAAGAAGAAATAGAAATGGAGTATTATTAGTAATTTTTGCGCTACTATTATTATTAGTAATAGGAGGGCTTATAAACTTCATTGGAGAAAAGATGAATCCTTCGGCTGATGCTCAGAATAATATTACTATTTCTAAAGAAATAGAGCTGAGAACAGGTCCGGATGATACATATCCAGTATTAAAAAAAGTAACTGCTGGGGATAATGTTGAAATGCTAAGTAAGTCGGATACTTGGTATGAGATTAAAACAAATGATAGTTTTGTTGGATGGGTGCCAGGATGGAGCATTTTGGGAAGTGGACAGAAGAGCCCTGAAGATCAGAATAAAGAAAAGTTAAAATCTTATTCAATATTATTAAATCCAGTAACGAAACAAGATGAGGATGTAGATTATAAAGGAGTACACTCTAAGTCTTATAATCTAAAAGTAGCTAAACAACTAAAAGAGTTGTTAGAAAAAGATGGTATAAAAGTGATTTTAACTAGAGATAATGATGATATTTCGCCTACAAAGGAAGAAATAACAAAAATTGCTGCTGAAAATTCAGTAGAATTGTTAATGGATATAGATACTACAAACACTAGTAATAAAGATACTTTTGGAGTGAAGATATACTACGGAACTCAACAGTCTTCAATAGTAGCAAGAAGCATCGAGAAAAATCTTTCAGATCACTATTTATCAAAAGTATCATCTTCTGAAAAACAAGGGAATTTTTCTCAACTTAGTGATAAATTACCACAAGTAAAAGTAATATCAGCAAATTTAGATAAAAAAGTTGATGTTGACTTATTAAATAATGAAACTGTGAATAAACAGTATATAGATTCATTAAAAGAGGGAATCGAAGGCTACTTATATTATCTAATAAATGTCGATAATTATAATGCTAAGAGAAAAGAACAGTTACTAAACTTACCTCAAAAAGGTCTTTCTGTTCCTATGTATTATATGAAACAAGATGCATATAAAAATATTTCATATGGATTAGATAGTAAGAAAACAATCGAAACCAATGGAGATGCTATTATTTCACTTGCTATGATTGCGAAGTATATAGGTAAAGATGAAGCAACTGTAGAAGAACTTGCGTCTTGGGCAGGAAATAAATACTATATTAAAAATCAAGGGACACAACCTACAATTGTTTCAGCTTTCGCAGATAAATATAATCTTAAGGTTGAAAGAGTTGAGACGGACAAATTAATCGAAAATATAGAAAGTGCCATAAAAGATAATAAGCCAGTTCTTGTTAGATTAAAATCTGGTGTATTTGGTGATAGAGTGACGTACAAAGTTATTAGAGGCTTTGAAGATGACAAATTCTATATAAATGATCCAAATGATGATGATGTAAAACTTACAAGTTATAATGGCTTTACAGAAAATGATCTAAAAAATAATATTGCTCAAGCTTGGGTATTTAGTAAATAAAAATAAAGATTAACTTAGATAACTTCTAGGTTAATCTTTTTTATTTAAAATCAAAATTTTTATTGACTAATAGTATAAAATAAAATATAATAGTTAACAAGGTTAACTAATTAGTTAATGTTGTGAACTAATTTATAAAATTAAAGGAGGTAGAAAATGAGTGGAAATGAAATATCATATCACGTAGCAATGGATATGATGGAAGAATTTAGATTGATAATGAAAAGATTTTATAAGAAAAGTGATACACCGTATAGAAAACCTGAATTTCAAGCAATGTTATTTTTATCTTGTAAAGGGAAAATTACTATGCAGGAGTTAGGTGAAGAACTACATGTGACAAAACCTAGAGTTACAGCACTTGTAAGTGAATTACTAGAAAAAGATTTTGTTGTTCAAAGTACAGATGAAAAAGATAAAAGGAAAAAATATCTTAGTTTATCTGAAAAAGGAGCCGCATGCATAGAATCACATAGAAGAGCTTATGAAGCTTGGTTCGAATCTATGTGGAATAAATTTGATGCTCGAGAAAAGGAAGCATTTAATATATTGCTAACAAAAACAAATCTAGTATTAAGAGAAGAACTACAAGAAAAGGAGGAAAAAAATGAAACTAATTAAATATTTAAAAGGTTTCTTAGTACCGATGATATTTTTAGTTGCGATATTAGGAGTTCGTGTTGTCGCAGAGCTTGCATTACCAACCTATACAAGTAATATTGTGGATAAAGGTATTCAACAAAGTGGTATTAAAGATTCCGTTCCTGAAAAAATCAGCAAAAAGTCATTAAATGAATTAGAATTATTCATGACAGACGATGAAATCAAGAAAGTAACATCTAAATATACAAAAGACGGTGATGTTTATAAACTTGATAGCATTAATGAGCAAGAACGTAGTGAATTAAATGATATATTAAAAAATACTATGACTGTAGTATCTGGTGCAAAATCTGAAAACCTAGACTTAGCAAAGGTTGCAGAAGGAGTAAAACTAGGTTTAGTTAAAAAAGATAGCTTAATTGAACAAAAGAATAAATCAATTAGTGACTTAGGAAATTCAGCAGATATGATTACAAAACAGGCTGGTATTCGTTATGTAAAAGAAGAATATAGAAATAATGTAGGTATCGACACTAACGAAATTAGAAAAAATTACCTTAAAGAAGTAGGAATCATGATGATAATCGTGACATTTATTTCAGGTATTGGTAGTATTATTTCGAATTTTATTGCTAGTAGAATTTCTTCGGAAATAGCATATAACTTGCGTGAGAAATTGTATAACAAGGTACTATCATTTTCTAAACAAGATATCGATAAATTTTCAACTGCTTCATTAATTACAAGAAGTACAAATGATATTCAACAAATCCAAAATGCTTTAAATATGATGTTATTTATTGCGATTTATGCACCTATGATGGCAGTATACGGAGTTTACAAAGTTACACAAACAGATACAGGTATGACTTGGATAATCGCATTAGGTGTAGGTATTCTAGGGTTAACAATAGGAATAATCTCATTCTTAGTAATGCCTAAATTCAAAATTATGCAGAAATTAATAGATAGAGTTAACTTAGTGACTCGCGAAGCATTAACTGGTATTTCTGTAATCCGAGTTTTTGGACGTGAAAAATACGAAGAAGAAAGATTTGATAAAGAAAATACTGTTCTTAAAAATGAACAACTTTTTATCAATAGAACATTGTCAGCGCTTATGCCAATGATTATATTAATAATGAATGGAATTGCATTATTAATAATTTGGGTTGGTGGAAAAAATATAGATTCTGGTAGTATTCAAGTTGGAGATATGATGGCATTTATTACATATACAATGCAAATAGTAATGTCATTCTTATTCTTCACATTCTTAATGATGCAATTACCTCGTGCAGAAGTTGCAGCAGGCCGTATTAATGAAGTACTGGAAACAGAGGTTACTGTCGTAGATAGTAAACATATTGATGATAGTAAGCTTCAAGATGTGAAGGGTACATTAAAATTTGATAATGTTAGCTTTACATTTGATGGTGCTGATAGTCCAGTATTAAGTAACATTAGCTTTGAAGCAGAAGCAGGAAAAACTACAGCAATTATAGGAAGTACGGGTAGTGGTAAATCTACATTGCTTCATTTGATTCCTAGATATTTCGATGCTAGTGAAGGTGAAATTTCAATTGATGGAGTCAATATTAGAGATATAAGTTTAAGTAAATTAAGAGACACTTTAGGATTTGTTCCTCAAAAAGGAGTATTATTTAGTGGTAATATTGAATCAAATATTAAATTTGCTGATGAAAATATTTCTGATGAGCAAATGAGAAAAGCTGCTGAAATTGCTCAAGCAATAGAATTTATCAATGAAAAAGAAGATAAATTTAATAGTGAGATTTCACAAGGTGGATCAAATGTTTCTGGTGGACAGAAACAACGTCTTTCAATTGCTCGTGCGTTAGCGAAAAATCCTAAGATACTTCTTTTCGATGATAGTTTTTCAGCACTAGACTATAAAACAGATGTTAAATTAAGGAAAACTTTAAGAGAAGAAATGGCTGGTGTAACTACTATAATAGTTGCCCAACGTATTGCAACAATTTTAAATGCAGATAAGATTATCGTAATGAATGAAGGTAAAATAGTTGGAATCGGAAAACACCAAGAACTTCTAGAAACTTGTCCAACATATTTAGAAATTGCAGAAAGCCAACTTAGTGAAGAAGAATTAAAAAAAGGAGGTAAACATCATGGCTAAAGATCAAAAAATAGAAAAAGCTAATAACTTTTCTGGAACATTAAAAAGAATTATCAAACTGATGTTTACACAGTATAAACTCTCAAGCATATTGATTGTATTCTTTGCATTAGCTAGTACTGTATTTGGTATAGTAGGGCCTAAGATTATGGGGAAAGCAACTACTGAACTTTTTGAAGGCTTAGTAGCTAAGATTAGTAATGAAGGTAGTATCAACTTTGAGAAAATAGCAGGAATTTTACTTACTGTATTAGGTTTATATATACTTTCATCATTATTCATGTTTATTCAAGGTTGGTTGATGAGTAATATTTCTCAACAAATGACTTATGACATTCGTAAAGATATAAGTAAGAAAATAAATACTTTACCTGTTGGATACTTTGAACAACGTACAGTAGGTGAAACTTTATCACGTGTAACAAATGACGTGGACACATTAGGTCAATCACTTAACCAAAGTTTTACACAAATAATTTCTAATACTGCAACAGTTTTAGGGGTATTGGTAATGATGTTTACAATAAGTCCTTTAATGACGCTTATTGCGTTAGCTTTAATCCCTGTTTCGGGAATCCTATTAGGCGTTATAACAAAATGGAGTCAAAAATATTTCAGAAGCCAACAAAAAATGCTTTCTGATGTGAATGGGCAAGTAGAAGAAAGTTTCTCAGGTCAGAATATTATTGCAGCATTCAACTATAAAGAAAAAAGTGTAAAAGAGTTCAACGATAAAAATAAACAATTATATACATCATCATGGAAAGCAAACTTCTTCTCAGGATTAATGTTCCCTGTGATTAACTTTGTTGGTAACCTAGGTTATGTTGGTATTGTTTTCTCAGGTGGATTATTAGTTTCTAAAGGAACAATTGGTGTAGGTGATATTCAAGCCTTTATCCAATATATAAGAAACTTCACTCAGCCAATTGGTCAAATAGCACAGTCTATGTCAGAAATTCAAAAGATGGCTGCGGCTGGAGAAAGAGTTTTTGAGTTCTTAGATGCTAAAGATGAAGAAGATGCAGAAGTACTTGAAACAGTTACTAATAAAGAGGGTAATGTTGTATTTGATAAAGTTAAATTCGGCTATGTAGAAGATCAGATTATTATTAAAAACTTTACTAGTGATGTTAAAAAAGGTGAAATGATTGCTATTGTAGGACCTACAGGAGCAGGTAAAACAACAATGGTTAAATTACTTTTGAGATTCTATGATATCAACGGTGGAAATATTTATATTGATGGGAAAGATATTTCTAAATTAGATAGAGCTGAGCTTCGTTCTTACTTTACAATGGTACTACAAGATACATGGTTATTTAAAGGAACAATAATGGAAAACCTTCGCTATGGTCGTTTGGATGCTACAGATGAAGAAGTAATAGAAGCGGCTAAAGCAGCTCACATTCATCACTTTATTAAAACTTTACCGGGTGGATATGATATGGAATTAAATGAAGATGCTTCAAATATCTCGCAAGGACAGAAACAATTATTAACAATTGCTCGTGCAATACTTGCTGATAAACCTATATTAATTCTTGATGAAGCAACTTCAAGTGTAGATACACGTACAGAAGTACTAATTCAAAAAGCAATGAATAAACTTATGGAAGGTCGTACTACATTCGTAATAGCCCACCGTTTATCAACAATTAGAAACGCAGATAAAATACTGGTATTAAAAGATGGAGACATTATCGAACAAGGTAACCATGACGAATTACTAGAAAAAAAAGGTTTCTATTCAGAATTATATCAAAGTCAATTTGCAGAATAGAATTAAAGGCATTTAGAGATTTCTCTCTAGATGTCTTTTAATATTATTTCTTTGACAATATAAAGTTAATGAAGTATAATTATCTCATATTCGAGATAATTATGATGTGAATATGTGTAAATAAGATAGGAGAATCCTTATGAATAATGAGTTTAAAGCTGTTATTGGAATTATGAGGGCTAGTAATTTATTAGTAGATGATTTAAAGAGAACTTTAAAGAATTATCCAATTAATGCGACTGAATTTGCTGTTATGGAATTTTTATATAGTAAAGGTGAGAAGAATATTCAAGAAATACGGGATAGAATATTACTTGCTAGTGGCAGTGCAACTTATGTTGTAGATAACCTTGAAAAAAAAGGATATGTTATTAGAAAGATTTCTCAAAAGGACAAAAGAGTAACTTATATAGGGTTGACTGAAACAGGAATGAAATTAATAGATGACATATTTCCAACCCATAAAAAAAATACTAAGAAAATTTTCGAAAAAATAAATGACAAAGAGTTAGTAATATTAAAAGAAATCTTAAAAAAAATAAACTAGAGGCTTATGCCTTTTTTAATAAATAAATATCTTGAAATTGAGATAATATAGGAGGACATAAAATGATAGAGTTAGGAATTAGTACATTTGGTGAAACTACAGAAATTGAAGGAACAGGAATAACGCCTGCACATGATGAACGTATTAGAGATATGATAGAAGAAATGAAACTTGCTGATGAAGTTGGTTTAGATCTTTATGCAATTGGTGAGCATCATAGAGAAGATTTTGCAGTATCAGCACCAGAAATTTTATTAGCAGCTGGTGCGGCTGTTACAAAAAATATAAAATTAAGTTCAGCAGTAACGGTATTATCATCATCGGACCCAGTAAGAGTTTATCAACAATATGCAACCATCGATGCTATTTCTAAAGGTAGAGCAGAAGTAATGGTAGGTCGCGGTTCTTTTACAGAATCATTTCCGTTGTTCGGCTATGATTTAGATGATTATGAAGAACTGTTTGATGAAAAATTAGCGATGTTAGAGAAAATTAAAGCTAATGAAATGTTAACATGGGAAGGAAAACATACACAAAAGGTAGAAAATAAGGGAGTATATCCGAGAAGTGTTCAAGAAGATTTTCCAATTTGGGTAGCGACAGGAGGAAATACGGAGTCCACTATTAAAATAGCTCAAAAAGGATTACCGATAGCATATGCAATAATTGGAGGTCAATATAAAGCTTTTAAAGGTTTAATTGATTATTATAGAGCTATAGGACGTAATGCGGGTTATAGTGAAGATAGATTAAAAGTTGCTTCTCATTCTTGGGGATTCGTAGCTGAAACGGATGAAGAAGCGATAAAAAAATATTTCCATCCAACAAAACAAGTAGTTGATGCAATTTCAAAAGATAGACCGTTTTGGAGACCTCTTACTTTTGAACAATATTTAAATAGCGTAGGGCCAGATGGATCTATGTTAGTAGGTAGTCCAGAAACAGTTGCCAATAAACTTATTGATATGATAGAAACATTAGGATTAGATAGATTTATGCTACATCTACCTCTTGGGTCTATGCCACATGAAGATATAATGAAAGCTATAAAACTATTTGGAGAAGAAGTAGCTCCACGAGTTCGAGAACATTTTAAGAATAAAAAATAAATTTTATGAGATAAATAAAGCTATATTTTCAAAAAAGTATTCTCTGTGTTATAATGATTAAATAATACACAAATGGAGTGAAACGATGATTTTAGATAAGTATAAGTATTTATTATTTGATTTAGATGATACATTGTTAGATTTTGGTAAAGCACAAGTTTTAGCTTTTAGAAAATTATTAGAAGATGAGAATCTAGAATATAAAGATGAGTTATTTGAACAATATGAAACGATAAATAAATCTCTATGGAGAAGTTTTGAACGTGGAGAAATATCAAATAAAGAAGTTACAAGTGAGAGATTTATAAGATTTTTTAAGTTGTTTGATAGAAAAGTTGATGGTAATGAAGTAGATAATAGGTATAGAGGATATCTTGCTGAAGGAAATCAACTTTTTGATGGAATAATTGAAATGTTAGAGAAGTTAACATCAACTCATAAATTATATGTAGCTTCTAATGGAATTGGAATTACTCAACATACAAGACTAAAAAATAATAATCTTAATAAATACTTTGAGAAAATTTTTATTTCCGAAGAAATTGGTAGCAAAAAGCCAGATAAAGAATTTTTTGATATTATCTTAAAAGAAATAGATGTAGAAAATAAGGATGGAGTTTTAATGATAGGGGATACTCTTACATCTGATATACTAGGTGCTAACAATGCTGGGATAGACAGTTGTTTAGTAGATATTCATAAAATTTCTAATCCAGAGATAGTACCTACGTATAAAATAGAGAAAACTATAGATTTATTGGAATTATAAAAAGGAGTCTAAGTTGATATTTATTCAACTTAGGCTCCTTTTTTATAAACTATGATCGTTGTATTTAATATTTTCTAAAGCAATAAAACAGTGCTCAATATCGTATTTTTCTTTAAGAAGAATTTTTACATTTTCTACTATTATATAATCTTTAGCAGTATTATACTCATTTAAAAGAATATGCATTGCTGCGTTAATTTCATTAGTATCAGTATGCCAAATGTGGAATTCATGAATATCTGCAATACCTTCTATCTCTTTAATCTTATTGTAAATTTCTTCGGTATCTAAAGTAGTAGCTTCCATTAAAATTACAAATGATGATTTAGTAATTTTATATCCACCTTTAAATAATATTATACTGATAATAATACTCATAATAACGTCAACGATTTGATAGTTTGTAAAGTAAATAATTGTTGATGAAATTATAATTCCGATTGAACTGATTAAATCACCAAGGAAATGCCATAAAGCACTTTGAATATTAAGATTATCTTCTTCTTTTAAACTTTTTGTTAAAATTATCGTTACTACAATATTGAAGATTAAACCTATTGTTGAAATTATCAGCATAGATTTGAAATCAATATCTCTCGGATTGAAGAATCTCATAAATCCTTCGAAAACTAAATAAATTGAAATACCTACTAGCATTAAACCATTAATAAAGGCTGCTAGTACTTCTAATCTCACAAAACCAAAAGTGTATTTTTTATTTGGCTTTTTTGAACTGAATAGTAAGGCTATTAAACTGAATCCTAATGCAATAACATCAGAAAACATATGGAATGAATCACCTAATAACGCTAATGAATTAGAAAGAAGTCCTCCGATATATTCTAGCAATGCAAAACTTATTGTTAAAATTAATGTTGTATAAAGTACTTTTTTTGAGTATGATTGAATTTTATAATGTTTTTTATGATGGAAATTTGTTTGTATCATTTTATCCTCCTTAAATTATAATATTGTTATTATAATTTAAGAGAGAGGATATTACAAAAATACTGCACTGATAACAATTATTAGTACTTTTATCATCTGGCTCTATTGCATTTTTTATATTAGTTTGATAAAATTAAGAAGAATTTAGAAGAAAAAAGGTGGAGAAAATTATGCGTATTTTATGTATTGGGGATAGTAACACTTGGGGATATGTCCCAGGTGAGGATGGAGTAAGAAGTGACAAACGTTGGACTAAATTACTAGCAGAATTTCGTCCTAATGATACTATTATAGAAGAAGCTCTTTGCGGAAGAACAGTTACTGCAAAAGATACAATTGTACCGGTTAGATGTGGTATTGATACACTACCAATTTTAATGTTAAGTCATGTACCTGTGGACTTGGTAATAATCATGTTAGGTACTAATGATTTGAAAAAACAATTTAATCCGAGTGCAAAACATATAGCAAGAGGAGTCGAAGAATATATTAAATATATAAGAAATCCACACTTAATCGCGGGATATAAAATTCCGAAAATTCTTATCGTTTCACCAGTTCCTTTACGTGATGAAATAGTAGAAAGACAAAGCTTATTTGGGGAATTTGACGAAAACAGTTTAAAACAATCAAAATTCTTAGCTCAAACATTTAAAGAGGTAAGTGATAAATATGAAGTAGACTTTTTAAATGCGGGGCGTGTAGCCGAGACTTCATTAATTGACTGTATTCACTTAGATGAAAAAAATCATGAAAAATTAGCGAAGTATATTGCTAGTAAAGTATCTGAAGTGTTAGATTACGAAGAAGCAAGATAAGAAGAATCCGATGATAAACTTTCTAGATATGAAAGATTATCATCGGATTTGTTTTTTATATTGTTTAAAAGATATTTTACTTATATATATAGTTAAAATAGCTAGAAGCATATATATCAAATTGAATTCTGAAATAATAAATTGATTAGTAAAAGTTATGCTAAGTATTGTAAAATATATTCCGATTATGTATGTATTACCAGATTGCTTAGTTAAAGTTCGATCGATAGTTTTAAAAATTCTATAATAGATATTTAGTAAAATAATAAAAATAACACTAATTAACCAATATCTATCCGGTGGAATATTAAGATATAAATCACTTAATACCAAAGAAAAAGTAATAAAGTTAGTCATAATAAATAAATGACTAGTTAAATGACTAAAATTAATATCTCGAACATGAATACTTCTAGATATAAAACTAGGGAATAACTGACTTATCGTAAAGGCAAGAAGTATGAACCAATAACAATAATCAATGAATATTAAACCTAAAAAGAGGGCTAATGTTCGTCCAGTGTGAATGTAACAAAATGGTTCAGTAAGCTTTTTTATCATTAATTGTTTATTATCTGTGAGGATGTACTCTGTGATGTGTTGAACACTCAATATCACGGATAAAAGCACTAACGTTGCAAGAATGAATTTAATATCAAATGTATTTCTTATTAATAAATTTAAGACAACAAAAGTTTGAAAAATTAAAAAGAAATAATTTAGAAAATTATCTTTACCATATCTATTTAAATGAACTACTTCCAGTAACCAACTATTAAAGAAAATTATAAATACCAATAAAAAATGAATGAATCCATATATTGACTTATTCATATATAAATATTCTATTGAGAATTTACTTATTAATAAAGACAATGAGATTGTATAAAAAGTAGTTAGTATTGTTTCTCTTTTTAGAATAAAATTCAAAATAAATCTCTCTCCTTATTCTTATTTAACTTCAAAAAATTTCACAAAAAAATATTGAAGTTATCCGTAGCAAAATGCTAGGGGGATAACTTCAACCCTCTTTACAAAATGAAAGAAGTTATAATCATATTTTATCAAAAAAAAAATTGAATATCAATAAAATGAATGGACCTCAAAAGACTTTCATTATTAAAGAAAGATTTTTAAGATCCATTTCTAGTTGAGTTTTAAATTGATATATTTTATTTAGAATAGTTATTTTTTGAATTTTTTATGAGTTTCTGTGTAAAACACTAAACCGAGTAATGTAATAATAACTCCACTTATAGCTAACGTAAATTGAGTTATAATAGCAGCTAGTACTATATAAGCTCCACCTATTATAGAAATCCAAGGAACTATAGGATATAGTGGTACTTTGTATGGACGTGGCATATTAGGTTCTCTTTTTCTAAGGACAAATACAGCGAAAAATGTCGCTATAAAGAAAATCCAAATTGTAAATAAAAGAAAATCTGTTAGAGTATCAAATTCTCCTGTAAACATCATCGCAATAGTTAAAACTAAAGTTACTAAGGCTGAGAAATATGGAATTGAGAATCTATTTAATTTAATCCAAAAATTCCTAAATGGAATTTGATCTTTCATTGCCATTGCATAAGGAACGCGAATAGCGGTCATAGTAAATCCATTCATAGTACCGTAAACACTAATCATAATACCAATAGTTATTATTTTTCCACCGTTTGGTCCAAATAATTTAGTAGCTACATCATTAGGAACATTACTGTTACCAGCTATTTGTTCCATAGGCATAGTAAGTAAATATGCCACATTGATAAGTAGATAAATTGCAGTTATTACTAGTAAACCATATAAAATTGCTCGTGGTAAATCTTTTTTTGGATTTTTCATTTCACCAGCAATAGTTCCAACATTACTCCAACCGTCATAACCATACATGGCAGCTAACATCGCAGTACCAAGAGCGGCTAGAGGAGTTGAACTAGTTGATGATGAACTAGTAGGAAAAAGTTCAATTGTTGTAGGATTAGGTTGTAATAACCCGAAAACAATAATTGAAATAATAGGTATAAGTTTACAAATAGTAGCAACAGTCTGAATTCGACCACTAGCCTTACTACCAAGTAAGTTTAATCCTGTTACTGTAGTAGCAGCACATGCCCCGACAAGTATTGAGTATTTTTTATCTACCCCAAAAAGATTTAGAAATTGTGTTGAAAAAATAGCGGCGGCGGCAGCTATACTGGCAGGATAGTATATTACAGCTTGAGCCCAACCAAGTAAGTATGATATTGTTTTACCATAAGCTTTTTCAACCCAAACTATCATACCACCGGTTTCCGGTATAGCAGCAGCAAGCTCAGCAGTAGTTAATCCTGCACAAATACTTATAATTCCTGCAAGAATCCAAGCAAGTAATCCAAGGCTGACATTTCCTGTAGTCTTATATATAACGGCTGCTTTGAAAAATACCCCAGATCCAATAACTACACCAACTACTGTAGAGAATGCTCCAAAAAATCCAATCTCTTTTTTTAAGTTTTCCAAAAAGAATCCCCCCTTATAATATGGAATATTTTTAAATAATATTTAATTTTTAAAATTTTTATAGTTGTTTTTTCTATTAATTTCTAGGCGTACTTATTATATCTTATTTTTCATACCTAAACAATAGTTTTAGAAGAAAAATTTAACAAATTATGTCAGAAAATTTTACATTATATTATTTATGATATTATATTAAATCAAAGATTGAAATTAGGACATTTTAATTAATAGTACAAATATTAAATGTTAAAAAATTTAGAAAAATTCTTTCTAAAGATTTAACAAAACGGATTAAAATGTGTTATAATAAGGAGTATCTGAATAAAATTACTAGATTATACTAGAAAGGAATTTAACATGACAGAAGAAATTAAAGTAGATGTACAAGATTTAAATGATCAAATGCTTGTTCGTCGTGAAAAAATGGAAGCTATGAGAGAAAGTGGTTTAGATCCATTTGGAACTAAATTTGAAAGAACACATCTTTCAGATCAAATCGTAGCAGAATATGATAAATTTAGTAAAGAAGAATTAGAAGAAAAAAATATTTCTGTAACAATTGCAGGACGTATTATGACTAAACGTGGTAAAGGTAAAGCAGGATTTGCTCATGTTCAAGACTTAGGTGGTCAAGTTCAAATTTACGTTCGTCAGGATAGAGTTGGAGATTCTTATGAATATTTCAAAACTCTTGACCTTGGAGATATCGTTGGTGTAACAGGAGTATTATTCAAAACTAATGTAGGTGAATTATCTGTAAAAGCTGATAAATTCGAAATTTTAACAAAAGCATTACGTCCACTACCAGACAAATTCCATGGACTTAAAGATGTTGAAGAACGTTATAGAAGAAGATACGTAGACTTAATTATGAATGAAGAAAGCAAAGAAACATTTATCTTACGTTCTAAAATTATTCAAATTATGCGTAGCTACTTAAATGAACGTGGATACCTAGAAGTGGAAACGCCTATGATGCACTCAGTTGCTGGTGGAGCTGCTGCTCGTCCATTCGTGACTCACCACAATGCACTTGATATGCAATTATTCATGCGTATCGCACTTGAATTACCTTTAAAACGTTTAATCGTTGGTGGATTAGAAAAAGTATATGAAATCGGTCGTGCATTCCGTAACGAAGGTGTGTCTACAAGACATAATCCAGAATTCACAATGATTGAATTATATGAAGCTTATGCAGATTACAATGATATTATGGACTTAACAGAATCTATGATTGCGTATATCTGTAATGAAATTCACGGTACTACAAAAATTATGTACGGAGAAGATGAAATTGATTTAACTCCAAAATGGCGTCGCGTACACATGGTTGATGCTATTAAAGAAGTAACAGGTGTTGACTTCTGGCCAGAAATGACAGATGAACAAGCTCATGCATTAGCTAAAGAGCACAATGTTCCAGTTAGAAAAGATATGAAAGTTGGACACATTATTAATGAATTCTTCGAAACATTTGTAGAAGAAACATTAGTTCAACCAACATTCGTTTACGGTCATCCAGTAGAAGTATCTCCATTAGCTAAAACTAATGTAGAAGACAAAAGGTTTACTGATCGTTTCGAATTGTTTATCGTTAGACGTGAACATGCTAATGCATTTAGTGAGTTAAACGACCCAATCGATCAAAAAGAGAGATTCTTAGCACAAATGGATGAAAAAGATGCTGGTAACGAAGAAGTTTATGAAATGGATGAAGACTTCGTAGAAGCATTAGAATATGGTATGCCACCAACAGGTGGATTAGGAATCGGAATTGATAGATTAGTTATGTTATTAACTAACTCAGCTTCAATCCGTGACGTGCTGTTATTCCCATACATGAAGCACAAATAAGTCGATATTGATTTATTAAAATCTGATTAGAAGAATATTATTCGAAATAACAAAAATTAAAACTCCCTAAAATTTAGGAAGCTTTAATAGGAATTAAAGGGAGCTTAGTCTCCCTTTTATTATATAAAAAAGATATATAAGGAGTATCCAATGGCAAGCTTTTTTGAAAAATTAAAAGAAAAATTTTCTGCTAAGGAAGAATTAAATGAGGAACTGATTTCACTTGACGAATATGAAGAGTTCGTCGAGAGTCAGTTTGTAACTGAAAAATTTAAAAAAGGATTAAAAAAATCTCGTGATAACTTCTCTAATGCACTTAATAATTTAATTAGCTCATATAGAGAAATTAACGAAGAGTTTTTTGAAGATTTAGAGGAATTACTTATTCAATCGGATGTTAGTTATAATACCGTATTAGAATTAGTTGATTATTTAAAAGTTGAATCACAACGACAAAATCTAAAAGAACCAAGTGAGCTTCAAAGTATGATTATTGAGAAGTTGGTAGATGTTTACATGGAAGGAACTGTAAAATCTGAATTAAACTATGCACCAGAAAAAGAACTTTCAGTGTTCTTATTCGTGGGGGTAAATGGAGTAGGAAAAACTACATCTATCGGTAAGTTAGCTCATAACCTTAAGAAAGAAGGAAAAAAAGTACTTATAGCAGCTGGAGATACATTTAGAGCAGGGGCTATTGATCAACTTGATGTTTGGGCAAAACGTAGTGGTGCAGATATTGTGAAATCACATGAGGGAGCTGATTCAGCAGCGATTATCTTTGATGCTATTCAATCTGCTAAAGCAAAAGGTTATGATGTATTACTTTGTGATACAGCAGGTCGTCTGCAAAATAAAGATCATCTTATGAAAGAGCTTGAAAAAATTGTCCGTGTAATTAAAAAAGAAGTTCCAGAAGGACCACATGAAGTACTTTTAACAATAGATGCGACAACAGGCCAAAACGGTATACTACAAGCGAAAACATTTAAAGAAGTTAGTGATGTAACAGGTGTTATCCTTACTAAACTTGATGGAACAGCTAAAGGTGGTATAGTTATCGCTATTAAGAAAGAACTAGGTATTCCAGTTAAACTTGTAGGTTTAGGGGAAAATATCGATGATTTAGAAGTGTTTGATCCTGAACAATATATTTATGGACTATTTTATCAAGAAAACTCTGAGAAAACTGAAGAACAATCGGACGCAGAATAGTAATTAAGAAATAGTTTGATTAATAAAATTTTAAAAAACTAAAAAGTTATAAGATTTTTTTAAATTTTCAGCTTTAATAAATATTTAAGAGAGATTTTTCATAAATTTGATATTCAAAATCATATTTGGAAAATCTCTCTTTTTTGTACTAATTTTAAATTAATAATTAAATAGAAATATTTTAGTATTAAATTTGAAATTATTTCCGAAAATTAATTGAAAAAATTGTAATAAAAGTATATAATATATATATTAAGAAGGTAAATATATATGGAGGATTGAGATGGGATTTTTATCTAAATTATTCGGAAAAAAAGAAGAGCAAGTAAATGAGGTTGTCTTAAGCTCATACATGAAAGGTAAAGTAGTAGATATTACAGAAGTACCGGACCCAGTATTTGCTCAAAAAATGATGGGAGATGGATTTGCTATTATTCCTGAAGAAGGGAAACTTATTTCACCAGTAGCTGGAGAAATTATCCAAGTATTCCCAACAAAACATGCTTTTGGAATTAAATCAGGAGATGTAGAAATTCTTATTCACGTAGGATTAGAAACGGTTGCTATGAAAGGTGAAGGTTTCGATGTAGCAGTATCTGCAGGAGATAGAGTTGAAGTAGGTCAAACTTTATTAACTTATGACTTAGAGTTAGTTAAAGAAAAAGCTAAAGACATTATTACTCCTTGTGTTATCACAAACATGGATGCAGTGGAAAATATCGAAGTATTAAAATTTAATGAAACTGTTGATTTCTCACAAGAAGTAGCAAAAGTAAAACTTAAATAGACCCAGGTCTATTTAAGTTTTACTATTAGTGGCGAAATTATGAATGATAAAAAATTTTGGAAGATTATATATCTGTACATAACGAAATATAATTATAGTATATTGTATTATCGTCCAGAAAAAAAAGATGTATGGCTTATTAATGAAGATAATGAATTAATAAGATTTATATACGGAGATAGTTTTAAATCAACAGAAATTGACAGTATTGTTTCTAATGTTATTAGAAATGAAGTTAGACTGAAAAAAATGTTTAAACTGAGTAGTTTAAAAATGAAAATCCTATACGTTTCTCCTGAATTTGATGATTTTATAGAAGATTACAAAAAGTATAGAATATCAAATAGCCTAATTATTGAACGTATTTTATATAATGAGAAAAACAGTAAGTTGTTTTTAAAAGAAAAAGATAAGAGTTTTATTGAAGGAACGCCTGACACTTTAAGATATAAAAATAGAGTGGTTGAATTATATAAGAGACAGACTTTAGATAGAAGTGTATTTAATGTAAAGTATAATATCTTATCAGGTCTTTATTTAATTTTATTCTTAATAAATTATTTTATAATTTATTTATCGAATAGACATAGCTCTGCATACCAATATATCGAGTATAGTTATCAGAAAATTATAAGCGGTCAATTTTATAGAGTATTTACTGGTGTTTTTACAGTAGATAACTCTATGAAATTATTAGTAATATTGGCAACACTCGGGGTGAGTTCAATACTATTTAATAAGTCTCTTAACATATTAAAAAGCATTGGAATATTATTAATAGTTTCCTTAGTATTAAATCTCCTGTTGATATTTGGATATTCAGGAACGCTAGATATTGCCCTGGTTTCAAATATTGCGCTTTTAGGTTCTATTTTTATGGGACAGCTTAGTAAAAAGAATGATAATTTGAAATTCATGTATTCTGGTGCGATCTCAATTGTCTATCTAGCCTTGGTTTCAATATTATTTGATACTTATATAGTTTTATATATTTTTTCTTTTGTATTAGGAGTATTTATAGAATTATTCTTAGTTAAGAAAAGAGTTTATATAGCACTAATTTGTATGGTAGTCTTTTGTCTGCTTGGTGAAATATTGTTATTCGCAGGTGTTAATACGAAAAGTATAATTAACAGATTTAGAGTTTCGAGGGTTGATAGTAGGTTGCTAAAAACATATAGTGATGAAGATATATTTAATTTAGAAACAGAATTAAACTCTAAGAATAAATCAGCTTTAACTTATTATGAGTTAGGCATGGTGAAGATGACGACTGCAACTAAACAAGATGCTAAAAAAGTTTTTCTTGAGGGAATAAATTTTGATGATTCTTTTGCACCGCTTTATTATAATTTAGCAATAATTGAACGCCAAGAAGGTAACTATTCAAAAGCAAAAGAGTATGCAAAAAGAGCTTATGAATTAGACGGTAGAGAAACTAATAAAAACCTAGTTGATGAATTGAGTAATTTTTAAGGTGATATAAATGAAAAATTTTTATGATTTACAACAATTTTTGAAATCATTTGGTATAATTATATATATGAAGGATAGAAAACATACATTAAGTATGGTAGAATATGAAGTGAGAGAATTAAGACGATTAGAATTAATTTCAAAAGAAGATTTTATAAGAGCAATTGCTATAATAAGACATGAAGTTAATTATGAATTATCAAAAGGATAGGTGATAAGAGATGGAAAATAACCTAATATTTATTAAGGTTCGTAGAAGAATAGAAGAAGATGTTGTGAAGATTGAAGAAATGATTAATGCTTGTGTATCGGTAAAAGGTCAGAGAAAATGTCCACTTTATCAAGATGTTATTGATACTCAAATATATGGTCTTACTAAAGAAATAAACTTAGCAGTAGAAATAGGTTGTATTTCACAAGAAGCTGGGCGCATAATTCTAGCTGATTTAGAAAATAAAGCTAGTGAAATGTACTCTAATATAGAAGAAGAAAGTAAAGCAAATTAATATGAATTTTGTAAGAAGAATACATAGATCAATTAAGCATGAGCGTAGACATGTAAGATTAGATTGGGTAGTGGCATTAACTCTTTTAGTATTGTTAATCTTAAGTTGCATGATGGTCTATAGTGCTAGTATGATAGGGAATAAATATGGTACCTTTACATCAGGTATTCCAGTAGGTGAAACATATTTCTTACGTAGACAAGCGATGTGGGCAGTACTAGCTTATATAGCGTTTCTAGTATTCTCTGTTGCAATACCTTTTGAAGTTTTTAAAAATAAAAGCTTTTTAATGAATGGATATCTAGTAATAGCATTTCTACTATTTGTACCTTTATTTATGCCATCAATAAATGGTGCTAGATCTTGGATAAGAATTGGTGCGTTCAGTTTTCAGCCATCAACTTTAGCACAGTTATTTATCATTATGTATATGGCATATATTTTAGAGACAAGAAAAGTTAAATTAAGACAAATTTGTACGAGTTCAGAATTACTAAAAATGTTTGGTATACCGCTAGGATTAGTTACTATAATAGCTCTACAAAATGATACTGGTATGATACTTATCACGTTGTCAGTTATGGGGATTATGACTTTATGTTCTAATATGCATTCTCAAAACATAAAAAAAATATTATCACTAGCGATAGTGGCAGGTGTGGCAGTATTGATGTTATTTATGTTGAAGAGTGCATTGTTCAGTAGCGGAACTTCGTATAGAACAAATCGACTTAAGGTTTTTCTTAATCCATTTTCAGATGACTTAGCTGCAGCCGCAGATCAGGTAATAAATTCATATGTTGCGTTTGGTAATGGTGGATTATTCGGTAGAGGATTAGGAAATTCTATCCAAAAACTAGGTTATTTACCAGAAGCACATACAGACTTTATACTTGCTATTATAGCTGAGGAGTTAGGTTTTATAGGAGTTTTATTCGTAGTTACTTTATTATTAATTATCATTGGAAAAGTAATATTTTCTGGTACAAAATCAAGAAATACTTTTTCAGCTATGTACTCATTAGGATTCGCAAGTCTATTAGTAGTACAGGGAGTAGTAAATATTGGTGGAGTTACGGCTTCTATCCCGATGACTGGAGTTCCACTACCATTTATAAGTAATGGTGGTAGTTCAATTCTTGTATTAAGTATTGGATTAGGAATAGCTACTAATATTTTATCCCATGTTAAATACTTAAGAAGTAATAAAAAATAATGATGATAAATCGGATTAATATTTTAAATATTGGTCCGATTTTTTTGATTGGGAGTGACTCGAAAATCATGATTTTGTAGAAATCGATTTTGTCGAGTCACCCCCGCACAGTTTATTAGACATCTAAATAGCTTTTATAAAACGAATTTAGATATCAATAAACCACTGCGTCTATGAGTTCTTATACGAGCTTTGTTAAAATTTTAGGACTTTTGGGTCAGCCCTAAAATTGAAAAATTTATATTTTATTATGATGAGACTTGCTAACTTATAATAATCAAGCTATAATAGTAAAGGTAACTTTTAAAGGAGATTATAGATGAAATTAGAACAATTTGATTTTTATTTACCAGAGGAACTTATTGCACAAACTCCTCTTTTAAAAAGAGATACTAGTAAATTACTGTGTGTAGATAGAAAAAGTGCTACACATGAACATAAAGTTTTTTCAGATATTATAGAATATTTTAATCCTGGTGACACTTTGGTATTAAATAATACTAGGGTAATGCCGGCACGTTTATATGGGGCAAAAAAAGATACAGGTGCTGCGATAGAAGTATTATTATTAAAAAACTTGGGACATAATGATTGGGAATGTCTAGTTAAGCCAGCCAAAAGAATAAAAGAGGGAAATATTGTATCTTTTGGTGATGGAATAATGGAGGCGGTGTGTACAAAGGTACTTGATGATGGATTTAGACATTTTGAATTTGTTTACGAAGGAATATTCCAAGAAAGACTAGATGAACTAGGTACAATGCCTTTACCCCCGTATATAAAAGAAAGATTAACTGATAAAGAAAGATATCAAACAGTTTATTCTAAAGAAGTAGGAAGTTCAGCTGCTCCAACTGCTGGCCTTCACTTTACAAATGAATTATTAGATCGAATTAAGGAAAAAGGCGTAAATATTGCGTATTTAACTCTTCATGTGGGGTTAGGGACATTTAGACCAGTTGCTGTAGAGAATATAGAAGATCACGATATGCATTCAGAATATTATACTCTAGATGAAAAAACAGCGGAACTTATTAATAAAACAAAAGAAAATGGAGGAAGAGTATTTTCTGTAGGTACCACTTCAACAAGAACATTAGAAACAATTGCTCGAGACAATAATGGAAAAATAGTTGCAGCATCAGGTTGGACAAATATTTTCATCTATCCGGGATTTGAATTTAAATGTGTTGATGGATTAATCACTAACTTTCATCTACCAAAATCATCATTAATAATGCTTGTTAGTGCATTTTATGATAGAGAAAAAGTTTTAGAATTATATAATATAGCAGTTGAAAACAAATATCGTTTCTTCAGTTTTGGAGACGCGATGATAATAATATAGTTATTGAAAGGAAATTTTTAAATGAGAGATGTTAAAGAAAATGCAGTTTGGTATGAGCATATAAAGACATGTAAGCAGTCAGGTGCAAGATTAGGTATTGTTCATACTCCACACGGTAGCTTCGAAACACCAGTATTTATGCCGGTTGGAACACAAGCTACAGTAAAAGCAATGTCACCAGAAGAAGTAAAAGGAATGGGTGCTGATATTATTTTATCTAATACATATCACCTTTGGTTACGCCCTGGTGAAGAAATTGTTGAAAAAGCAGGTGGACTTCACAAATTTATGAATTGGGATGGAAGCATCCTAACAGACTCAGGTGGATTCCAAGTATTTTCTCTTAGTGAAATGAGAAAAATTGAGGAAGAGGGAGTTCATTTTAAAAATCATCTGTCGGGAGAAAAATTATTCTTGTCACCTGAAAAAGCAATGCATATTCAAAATGCTTTAGGTTCAGATATAATGATGGCTTTTGATGAATGTCCAGACTATAATCATGACTATAAATATATTCGTCAATCAGTAGAAAGAACTAGTCGTTGGGCTGAGAGATGTCTAGAAGCACATAAAAATCCAAAAACACAAAGTATTTTTGGTATAGTTCAAGGAGCAGGATTTAATGATTTGCGTGAACAAAGTGCTAAAGATTTAGTAAGTATGGATTTTCCAGGTTATGCTATCGGAGGTTTATCGGTTGGTGAACCAAAACATGAAATGTACAGAGTTTTAGAGCATGTTACGCCATTATTACCAGCTAATAAAGCAAGATATTTAATGGGGGTAGGATCACCTGATGCACTATTTGAAGGAGTACTTAGAGGAGTAGATATGTTTGACTGTGTACTACCTACGCGTATTGCACGTAATGGAACATGTATGACTTCTGCTGGACGTGTTGTAGTTAAGAATGCTAAGTATGCGGAGGACTTTACACCACTTGATCCAGAATGTTCATGCTATTGCTGTAAAAATTATACAAAAGCATATCTTCGTCATTTATTTAAAGCTGATGAAATATTTGGTGCTAGACTAGCGACTACTCATAATATTCATTTCTTAATTAATATGATGAAAGATATTCGTCAAGCTATTAGAGAAGATAGATTACTAGATTTCAAAGAAGAATTCTTTGAAAAATATGGATTAAATCAAGAAAATCCTAAGAATTTCTAATAATCTAGTAAAAAAAATATGATAAAAGGTTTATTTTTTACTTCTTATATAGTAGAATAAACATATATTATAAATAAACGGAGGTAAAACATGCAAGGTTCATATATTAATATTATTATGATAGTATTTCTTTTTGGATTCATGTACTTCATGATTATTAGACCACAATCTAAAAGAAATAAAGAATTAAAACTTCTACAAGATTCATTAAAAGAAGGAGATAGAATCGTAACTTTCGCTGGAATTTACGGAGATATCGTTGAAGTAGGGACAGTAACAGTAAAAGTAAGAATTGCACCAAAAGTAGAAATCGAAATAGATCGTAATGCTATTCGTAGCTTAGCTGCAAAATAATAAATATTTAAGCGGATTATATTAATAATCCGCTTATTTTTTTGGAAAAATTTTTTAATTTTATGGGAGTTTTGTTAAGTACATAGTGTATTAATTATTTTGAAATGTTATTATTTCTATAAGTATATTTGTTAGTATATAAATGCAATATTATAAAGAAAAGATAAAAACTAAATAAAAATTGTAATAAATAAATTAGATAGGTAAGAATTACGTCACTTCTAAAAAGTGAATTAATATAAAAATACTATTGAATTTAAGTTTGTTATATTTGATATTTTCATGTATACTTAAACAATATAGAGTAATTAGTTAACTTAAAATAATGTTAATTAAATTCTAAATACATATATTTAAGATGGAATCTTGGAGGGAATATGTTTAAAAATAATATTGATAAAAAAATAGTAAAATATGGAATAAAGAAACTTAGTTTAGGAATAGTATCAGTTGCAATAGGTACATTAGTATTTTTAGGTGGTTCAGCAAGTGCCCATGATGAAAATAGTTTAAATGAAGATGGTAACACAGTACATGAAAAACTTAAAATTTTAGAGAAAAATTCTGAAACTACTAATAATTTGGAAAATAAAACTGCTAAAGAAAGTAATAATATTTCTAATGATAATACGAAATCCTCAGTAAGTGAAAATAATATAGAAAATAAGAATTTAGCTACAGATTCAACTTTAACTACTACAGTAAATGCAAAACCTGAAAAAAAAGATGTTACAACAAACTCAAGTTCTTCAAATTATAATTTAAATGTTCTAGATAAACGAATAGATGATAGTAGTGATATTGCTAATCTACTGACGAAGATAATTAATAAAAACTTAGAAGAAAATAAAGTTACAACTGAGGAAGTAGAAAATACTGTAGAACCTGTAGAAAAAGGAACAAAAATCATTTCTAGACTTACTAGCAAATATGCTGAAGATATAGCAAAAGGTTATATAGGATTAGAGGGAGGTAAGTACGATAGTTTAATTTATAAAAAGGCAATATTAAATCCTGATGGAGATGATGATGGAGATGGTATAGCAAATAAAGATGAATTATATATTTATAAAAAAGACGGACGTACTTATCTTGGGTATGATATTCATCCAAGACTTGCCGATACTGATGGAGATGGATTAAACGATAAAGAAGATAAAGATAAATTAATCTGGAATGTATCAGCAAGAGATATGGCCATGTTTATAAATTTAGTTTATGAGAATGATAAAAAAATAGATGATATTCTTAAAAAACAAGCTCCAGCAGGTACTCTTTCAAACAATATTCAAAAGATGACTAATAATGAGCTTGGACCATATTGGAGAGTAAAAGAAACATTTCATCAGGATAATGGTCTAGACGCGGTATTTTTTGAAACAACTAATAATTTTCCATTTTTAAAAGGTGATAATATCCAAGTTCTTGCTTTTGCAGGCACAAATGTTGCGCAAGCAGGGGATTTAAAAGCCGATTTAGCATTATTCTTTGGTAATGAATCAAATCAGAGTGAAGCAGCTATTCAATTAATGAAAAAAATAAAAAATGATAGTACAATTACAAATTTATATATCACTGGACACTCATTAGGTGGATATTTATCATTAAGAGCTACGGCAACGGCTGAAAAGGAAAAATTTGGGAAGTATAAACAAACTTATACGTTTAACGCTCCAAAAGTTAAGAGTGGTTGGTTATGGGGAGTTCCTAAGGATGATGTAAGAATTTCTGAAGAGCTTGCAAAAACTGGGAAGATAAAAAATTATTATACTGATAATGATAATATAATCCCTGGAAATCTTCAGCCTAATAATAAAATAAGCATAGGTAAAAGTGCAGGAGCTCATTCATCAACGTCTTATTTTGAAAATAGAGTAAATTCAAATCCAGATTTTAATTTTGGAAAACGTCAAGGAATGGATGGAGTTGGATATCGTGATGAAAATATAAATAATTTAAGTATAATTGATCCAGAAAATGGAACATTGAGTAAGACGTTTTTACCAACTTTAGTAGATGATAAACCAGTATCTATAATGATAGGAGACAAACTTAAAGATAAGGATATAATCAGTAAAGTTAATAGAAATTTATTACCAGTTAATACTAAGTTATCATTAGTTTATAAAGATGAATTAACATCTTTGGGTATGAAATATGCTACAGTAAGAGTTGCATATTTAGATGATAATAGTAGTAATGACATCAATATTCCTATATCAGTAAATGAAGCAGATAAAAAAGAGCTGATATCTGTAGTCAATGCTGCTCAAAAATTAGTAGAGTCAGTTGTAGATTTATCAGATAAGACTAAAAAATCAGCTGAAAATTATAATTTATCAAAATCAACTTTAACAGAAAAATTGAAAGAAGCGGAAGCTACAATTTCGAATACACTTTCTCCACAACTTGCTATTAATAATATTACTAGAGAAATAGCTAGCTTAGGACTGGATGTTATAAATTCACGTGCTGCCTTAGAACTAACAGAAGCAGGAAAATATGAACCAAAACTTTTAAATGATGAAAAGATATTATTACATCAAGGAAGTAGTTTAAATGTAAATGAAGTAATTAATAAGATAGTTAAAGATAATATCCCACAAAATATAAACTATGAAATATTAAATTCTACAGATTTTGGAGAATTAGGAGATGTCAATGCAAGGGTAAGAATAACATATTCTGATGGTTCAAATGACATAGTTAATGTACCTATTAGAGTATATACAGATTCTAAAGGCGAACCAGTAGTACAAGAGGAGAAACCAGAACTAGTAATAAGTGAAAAAGGTGAGCCACTAGTACAAGAGGAGAAACCAGAACTAGTAATAAGTGAGAAAGGTGAGCCACTAGTACAAGAGGAGAAACCAGAACTAATAATAAGTGAGAAAGGTGAGCCACTAGTACAAGAGGAGAAACCAGAACTAGTAATAAGTGAGAAAGGTGAGCCACTAGTACAAGAGGAGAAACCAGAACTAGTAATAAGTGAGAAAGGCGAACCAGTAGTACAAGAGGAGAAACCAGAACTAGTAATAAGTGAGAAAGGCGAACCACTAGTGCAAGAGGAGAAACCAGAACTAGTAATAAGTGAGAAAGGTGAGCCACTGGTACAAGAAGAGAAACCAGAATTAGTGATAAGCGAGAAAGGTGAACCACTAGTACAAGAGGAGAATACTAAAGCCAATCTTGAATTACTAAAAAGTTTAAAACTTGGTGTGGAAGTCGAGTTGTTATCTAATATCAATAATATATCATTGAATGTTAAAAAAATTGAAAATAGCAATCAAATAAAAATGATTAGTAGGAAACTATCTGTAGAAAAAGATAAAATTAGGGTATTAGATTTAAAATTATCTAAAGATAATAATGAAGTACAACTTGAAAATGACAGAATAGTTCGTATAGCTTTATTAGAAAATGAAAGTAGTGAGATAAAGATTTATCATGTTGAGAAAAATGGAAGTCTAACATTAATTCCATCAGAAGTCAAAAATGGAATAGTTCAGTTTAATATAAATCATTTTAGTTTATTTGCAATTGTTGATTTTAGTAAAACTGAACCAATATCAGAAAAGGATAAACCAAGAGAAATTTCATTAGATGTTAAGAAAGAGATGAGCACTACAAATAAAATAAATGAGCAAGAAAATATAACTACATTTAGTAAAGACTTAAATTCAAAACCAAAAGAGGTAATACAGGTTGTTGAGGAAAAATATAATGTAAGAAATAACCAAGAAACTTCTAGCGGTAGTATTAAAGTTGAAAAGCTTGAATCTTTAAATAATAATTTCACACAAAATTCTATCCTTCCAAAAACCGGAGAAGATTCTTCAAACACAATTCCTATTGCAACTGGGTTAGGCTTAATTATAGGAGTTTTAGGTATTAGAAAATATAACAGATAATAAATAAAAATCAAACTGGTAAAAAATATCAGTTTGATTTTTTTATATTATTTACTAAAAACGTTTTTCCATTCAGAGCGTTTTTCTAAGAATTTTTTAGCTTCCATTTGAGCACCTTCTAAAGAGTGAGATGCAGCCCAACCACATTGTACTTCATTACATGCTGGTACTTCAGTAGCAACAAGAACATCTTCTAATGTTTTTGCTAGAGCTTCTTCAACTTCTTCGTAGCTGTCATTGTTAATTACTGATAAGTAGAATCCTGTTTGACATCCCATAGGTCCGAAATCTAATACATTATCAAGGTGATTTCTGATTAATTCAGCGATTAAATGTTCTAAAGAGTGAAGGTTTGGCATTTCTAAGTGTTCCTTGTTTGGTTGACAGAATCTAATATCATATTTATAAATTTTGTCCCCATTATCTCCAGAATAAACCCCAACTAATCTAATATAAGGTGCAACAACTTTAGTATGATCTAGGTTGAAACTTTCAACATTCATTTTCTTTTCAGTCATCTATATTTCTCCATTTCTTTAATTTTATTAGCAGTTATAATTATACTATATTTTTAAAAAATATAAAATAAATAAGAATAAAAACTGATGCTCATGGGAACATCAGTTTTATGTTTTATTTTTTCAACGGGATAAGTTTATTCATAATAATTGCTACAATTGCCCCAACTGCAATAGGAGAACCTATTAAGTATTGAAGTAATTGTGGAGCGCTAGCTTTTAATTCTGCTGGAATAAATAATAATCCAATTGTAAACATTAAAGGTACTCCGATAATGTATAATTCTCTTTCAGAGAAGTCTAAATCTTTAACAACTCTAAATCCATTTAATAAGATTATGATACATACTACAGAGAACACACCTCCGATTACAGCAGAAGGTATTGAATTAATAACTGCAGAAAGTTTACCTAAGAATGATAATCCGATAAACCAGAATGAAGCCATAACGAATACTTTTCTACTAGCTACACCAGTGATAGAAATAATACCAGCATTAGTAGAGTATCCAGTAACAGGAGTTGCACCAACTAAAGCAGCTGCTAAACATCCGATTCCTTCTCCGATTACACCTTTGTTAACTTGAGTATCGCTTAAAGGTTCGTTAATAACTGAACTTACAGCATACCAAGTTCCTGTTGTTTCAGCTAAAAGTACCATGTAGATAATAATCATTGTTATAATAGCTGAAATTTCAAAGTGTATGCTATAGTCTAAAAATAATAGTTTTGGCATTGAGAAAAAGCTAGCATCTTTAATTCCTTGAGTATTAAAACCTCCCATTAAATATGCAGAAAATGTTCCGATAGCTAAGGCTATAATTACTGAAGAAATTTGGAAAATTCTTTTGAATTTATTAACATAATTTCCTAATGTAGAAAATAGTATTAATGAAGCTGCTGTAATAAAAGCTAATAATACATTATGTTTCATAGTAAGACCGTTACCTTCAATGTAGATATTACTTACAAATGCTGAAGGAAGTAAAGTTAATCCTACGATCATAATTATTGTTCCACTAACGATAGATGGTATGTAATTTTTTACTATATATTTATAAATGCCAGAATATCCAAGTAAGATAACTAAAATAGCACCTACAATACTAGCACCTAGAACAGTACCAAGGTTTTTAGTTCCCATATAGATACCAATAATAGCACCTAGGGGAATAAATGATGGACCTTGACATACAGGTAGTTTTAAGTAGAATAAAACTTGAATTAATGAAGCAATACCAGCTCCTAAGAAAGTAGATTGAATTAATCCTGTAGCATCACCAGGTGATAGTGCAATTGCTGTTGCTAATATAAAAGGTGGTACATAAACGTCCATAGCTAAAACGTGTTGTAAACCTAAAATTAGGGATTGTGAAAATGGAATATTTTCTTCAACTCCTATTGTTAAATGATTTTTATTTTTTGACATAAAAACTTTTTTCTCCTTATGTTAAATTTAATTTTACTATTTTTTAAGAATTTGTTTACCTTGAACCCAAACTTCACGGATATTTTCTGAAGTAGAAAGATATAATATCTTTTGAAGAAGATGTTTATTTTCTTCATTATCTAGATAATTAGGAAGTTTATTGTTAGGTGTATTGATATCAATTACTTGGAAATCGCAAATATAACCTTCTTTAAAAAGCCCAAGTGGTAATTTTAATGCTTCACCACCGCCTGTAGTAGCAAGGTAGAATGCTTCAAATACACTCACTTTCGAATCTTGAGTACCGCGATTATTAGCATCCAGGCTATTGTCAACCCCGTCATTTAACATCCTACTAACCATGACTGTATGTTTTATGTTGTCATAAAGACTAGGGGAGAATCCTCCAGAAATATCAGTGCCTAAGCAGATGTTTAAGCCTTCTTTTTTTAGTTTATTAACAGGTAATACTGCATTTGCGAAATAAGAATTTGAGATTGGACAATGGCAAACTGAAGATTTTCTATGATTAAAGATCTTTACATCGTCAGAATTCACGAAGTTACCGTGAGCCATTATTGATTTATCAGTTAATAGACCAAATTGATCTAAAACTTCGGTATCTCTTTTTCCAAAACGTTCAAAAACATAATTATGCTCCCAATCACTTTCACTACAATGACTTTGTATATAGCAGTTATATTTCTTTGCTAATTTTCCTAACTCTAAAAGAGCAGCATCTGTACAACTTGGAACAAAACGAGGAGTAATAACTGGATATACACCTTGAGGAACATCTTTTGAAAGATTATGTACATCATTAATAAACTTTTCAGTATTTTCAATCGCTTCTTTTGTACTATTATCACGGTAAAAGTCAGGATTCATATTTTTATCATCCATAACGACTTTTCCTACGAAGCCTCTTTGACCAGAGTTAGCACAGATTTTTGCTAATTCCAAAGTAGCTTCATTATGAATAGTTCCAAAATACATTGCAGAAGTAGTACCATTCGCTAATAATGTTTTGACCAAATCGGTATACACTTCTCTAGCATAATTGATATCTTTATATTTCGATTCTAAAGGAAACGTGAAATTATTTAACCAATAGCTTAATTCATCATCCAGTGCAAGACCAGCTTGTGGCCATTGAGGAGCATGGATGTGCAAATCGATAAAACCAGGTAAAAGAACTTTATCTTTAAAATCAAAAAAGTTACTTTCATGTGAGTATTGATTTAAAATTTGTTGATAATTTTCATCTTCTTTATTAATAATTTCAGAAATAATTCCATTTTCAGAAACTAAAAGTACAGCTTGTTCCAGAAATTCAATTTCTCCATACTTTGGGCTATGAAAAAAAGATGCTTTAATAAATTTTTTGGTTTTCATATTTTTGTTTCTCCTAAAGAATTTTTATAAATATAACATATAAAACGAACGATGTCAATAAAAAAATTAAATTATTAAAACTTATTTTCTAAATAACGAACGATATATACTTCTATAAAAATTAAAGTTCGTAAAAAAACGACGAAGAATGTTTACTTCGTCGTTTCAAAATTTATTATATCATTTTGTTATCTAAATTCTTTTCTTTCTTTAGAAACTAGTGTAGCCACTCTTTCTTGAGCTTTTTCTAAGTAGCTTTCTCCATTTTTTAGTAAATCACAAATAATATTTGTAATTTCAACAAAATCTTCTTCTACATATCCTTTAGTAGTCATTGCCGCAGCCCCTAAACGAAGGCCACTAGTTTTCATTGGAGGTAATGTATCAAATGGAATACCATTTTTATTACAAGTGATTTTAGCTCTACTTAATAAATCACTAGCATCATGTCCTGTTACGTTATAAGTAGAATATGTATCGATTAGACACAGGTGATTATCACTACCGTTAGAAACTACAGGAATATTGTTAGCTTTAAATGCTTCAACCATAACCTTCATGTTTTTTACAACTTGTTGTTGGTATACTTTAAATTCTGGTTTAAGTGCTTCAGCAAAACAAATTGCTTTTGCTGCAACAACGTGTTCTAGTGGACCACCTTGAGCTCCAGGGAAAATCATCTTATTAATTTTAACAGCAATTTCCTCGTTATTAGTAAGGATAATACCTCCACGAGGTCCCCTTAATGTTTTATGTGTAGTAGATGTAACGACATCAGCATATGGTATTGGATTAGGGTGTAATCCTGCTGCTACAAGTCCAGCTATATGAGCCATATCTACCATTAAATAAGCGCCAACTTCATCAGCAATTTCTCTAAATTTTGCAAAGTCAATAATACGAGAATATGCACTTGAACCAGCAATAATCATTTTTGGTTTATGTTCTTTTGCGATACGTAGTACTTCGTCATAATCAATAAGGTGAGTATCTTTTGTTACACCGTATGAAACTGAATTGAATAATTTTCCAGAGAAGTTAACTTTACTACCGTGAGTTAAGTGCCCACCTGCATCCATGCTCATTCCTAAAACAGTATCCCCAGGTGTAAGAAGAGATAAGTATACAGCAATATTTGCACTTGATCCTGAGTGTGCTTGAACATTTACGAATTTAGCATCGTAAAGTTCTTTTAATCTATCTATAGCAAGACTTTCAATTTCATCAATAACTTCACATCCGTCATAATACCTTTTTCCAGGATATCCTTCAGCATATTTGTTAGTTAGAATACTTCCTGTAGCTTTTAGGATATCTTTAGAAACAAAGTTTTCACTAGCAATAAGCTCAATATTAGTATCTTGTCTATGTTGTTCTTTTTCAATTAATTCAAAAATTTTATCCATAATGAATCTCCTTTTTTTATATTTTTTAGAATAACTGGAATTTATATTTTTATAAATATAAACTTATAAATAAATGTATGTATATTAGAAACTATGTTAACTCACAAAAATAGTACTAGTTTAAAAAATAAATATTTATAAATTAGTTGTTATTCATTGTCTTATAATAATAGCATAGTATTAAAAATAAATAAACTAAAAAATAAAAAAAATAGTCAAAATTATTAAAAAATTTAATTAATGATATGAAAATGCGAACATTAAATGTAAAATAAGTAAAAAATTTAAAATCACTAGTACAGATTATGAATTATTTGTAAGATTGAAAGGAGATATGTATAAAATATATAATAATATAGTTCTATAGAAAGAAGAATAAATATAAATAGTAAAAAAATTAGTGAATTTTAATTGGTCTATACTTGATAACAGTAGAAATTATCAAATATTTATGCTATAATAATTAACGGAATACATCTGTATTACTATCGAACCAAATTTTAAGGAGAAAAATTTAATATGCTTGTAGATAAACCATTAAAGCTGTTTTCATTAAATGCTAATATTCCATTAGCAAAACAAGTAGCGAAGTCACTAGGAGTAGAATTAAGCAAATGTAGTGTAAAGAAATTTAGTGACGGAGAGGTTTCAATTAATATAGAGGAAAGTGTACGTGGTAGTGAAGTTTTCGTACTTCAATCAACTAGTGGTCCTGTAAATGACAATTTGATGACTTTATTAATTATGATAGATGCGCTTAAACGTGCATCAGTGGACACTATTAACGTTGTAATCCCTTATTATGGATATGCACGTCAAGACAGAAAAGCAAGAAGTCGTGAACCAATCACAGCTAAATTAGTAGCTAACTTATTAGAAGTAGCAGGAGCAGATCGTGTAATTGCATTAGATCTTCACGCACTTCAAATTCAAGGATTCTTTGATATTCCGGTTGATCACCTTATGTGTGTACCAATTATTGCAAAATATTTCAAAGAAAAACTTCCAGATATGGAAGAAGTTGTTGTTGTATCACCAGACCACGGTGGTGTAACACGTGCTAGAAAATTAGCAGATGCATTAAATACGCCAATCGCAATTATCGATAAGAGAAGACCAAAACCAAATGTTGCTGAAGTTATGAATATTGTAGGTAACATTGAAGGAAAAACATGTATTCTTATTGATGATATTATCGATACAGCGGGAACAATTACTTTAGGAGCTCAAGCACTTAAAGATAGAGGAGCAAAAGAAGTATATGCAAGTTGCTCGCATGCTGTATTAAGTGGACAAGCATTAGATAGAATTGAAAATTCTCCAATTAAAGAGTTAGTATATGCTAACACAATTGATATACCAGAAGAGAAAAAATTAGATAAAATGGTACCGTTATGTGTAGGTGATTTAATTGCTAAAGCTATTTACAAAATTCACAATAACGAACCTGTAAGTGTTCTTTTTGAATAATCATTAATTAAATTAATTTTTAAAGAAGGCAGCGGTGTCCGTTGCCTTCTTTAAGTCGTATATTCGATAGTAAAAAATAAAAGTGAGGATAATTTATGAAATTAATAGTTGGATTAGGTAATCCAGGTAAACAGTATGAAAATACAAGACATAATATTGGATTTATGGTGCTTGATGAACTAGCTAAATCTTGGAATGTAAGTTTTGATAAAACGAAATTTAACGCCGAATATGCTATAGCATATCACAATGGAATTAAATATTTATTAGTAAAGCCAACAACGTATATGAATCTTTCAGGAGAAGCAGTAGGTAAGTTTTACGATTATTTTGAAATTGATATTGAAGATATATTAATAATTTATGACGATTTAGATACAAAAACTGCAAACTTTAAATTAAAAGCTAAGGGAAGTAGTGGTGGTCATAATGGAATTAAGAGTATTATTAGCCACTTAGGAACAGAGAAATTCAATAGATTAAAAATTGGAATAGATAGACCAATACCGCCAATGAAAGTAGTTGATTATGTCTTAGGAAGATTCTCAAAAGACGAAATGAATGAAATTGAAAAAATCTATTCTAAGAGTATAAACTGTATTGAAGATTTCTCAAAAATGAGTTTCGTAGATCTAATGAATAAATATAATTAAAAACAATTGCAGCAAAAGGTGCATCCCAGAAGTCCTAAATTTTAAAAGTTTATATGTAATTTATAGGTGAAGTGGACTATAGATATCTAAATATTCCTTATAAAAGTATGTTAGATATCTAATAACCTTTGTGGAGTCTCGATAAAATCGATTTTTCTAAAATCGTGATTTTTCAGTCACTCCCTTTTTGCTGCTATTTGTTGTAGAAAGGAGCGTATATGATAAAAGATAGTCTTTTGGAAATTGTTAATTTACAATTTGAAAAAAAGAATAAAAATATAGGTGTATATGGACAAAATTTAACAACACGTGCTTTAGAAATATATAACGAATATAAAAATAGTGGCAAGACAATTGTAGTGTTATCACAAAGTAAAGCAGAAGCTGAAGAATTGTTCGCTATTCTAAATGATTTCGAAGGTGAAACATATATTTATCCAGAAATTGATATATTAAAACGCCATACTTCTAAAAGTAATGACTTGGTACAAAATTCTATTAAAGTTCTTGAAAATCTTGTACATAATATTCAAAGTATTATAATTGTACCGATTGAATCAATTTACAGAACTGTAAAAAATCCTAGTGATTTTAAAAATAATAGCTTTGAGATTAATGAAGATACTGTTATTAGTTTTGATGAATTACAGAAAAAACTAGTTAATATGGGGTATCGTCGTGTTGAAACTGTCGATGTGGTAGGAGAGTTTTCAAAAAGGGGGAGTATAGTTGATATCTTCAGCCCTTTAAGTGAGAAACCTATTAGGTTAGATTTTTTTGATGATGAGCTTGATAGTATGAGAACTTTTGATGAAATTACACAAAGATCGTTAGAAAAAATAGATAGTGCTGTTATTTATCCTACAAGTGATTTTTTCCTTACATCTGAAGAAAAAGATGTAGTTGTTGAGAGAATACTTACTAAGTTAAATGATAACAAATTAAGAGAAGAAGAAAATTACCAAGAAATTAGTACCTATCTTCAAGAAAAAATTGAAATTTATAAAGCAACTGGCGATTTTAGTGATTTAGAAAGTTTTTCAAATTTAGTTTATGAAAATACATATAGTATTGCCGACTATTTAACAGATGATATTATAGTTTTCTATGACAATTATCATAAAATCTTAGAGAAAATAGAAGGACTAAGAGAATACTTTTTAACAAGTCTTCAAGAGATGAATAGAAATTATATATATCAAGATGTAATAGATAATGTAGCTTTTGAAAAAATTCAAAACTTAGATGTAAGAAAATTCTATTTATCTACCTTAAAACTCAATGATAAGATTATAGAAAAAAACTACAATTTAGATATAATTGATTTGGCTTATTATTCAAGTGAAGAATATTTAGCTAAGGAAATACGTGAAAAATTAACGGATAATTATAAGGTAATTATTTCATTAAACACTCAAAAACAAAAAGATTATGTAGAAAAGGTACTATTCGATAATTATTTCTATGATGATATTTATTATGGTGTTAAAGAAGGGAAAATCTTTATCGATGTGAATAAGTATCATCTAAAAGGATTAGAGGATAGAAAGAATAAAATATTTTTACTTACCCCACGCGAACTTTTTACTGAAGAAGAGAGAAAAAAACGTCGAGTAAAATTTAAATATACTAACTCAGAAAAAATTAGAAATTACCAAGAACTAAATGTTGGTGATTATATCGTTCATGTTAGTCATGGGATAGGGTTATACGAAGGGATAGAGAATGTTGAAGTTGGTGGAGTATACAAAGACTTCTTGAAAATTATCTACGATGGTGGTGATATTATTTATGTGGACATAAATAATATGAACTATATCCAAAAATATACCGCGTCTACTGACAATAGAAAACCAGCATTAAATAAACTAGGAACAAAAAATTGGCAGAAGACTAAAAGTAGAGTCCGAAAAGAAATTGAGGATATATCTGAAGATCTTATTAAGTTATATATTAAACGTGAATTAAGTTCTGGATATGCGTATAGCTTAGATGGAAGTATGCAGTCTGAATTTGAAGCCGATTTTGCATATACACCAACGGATGATCAGGTGAAAGCTACTGAAGAAATTAAAAGGGATATGGAAAAACAACGTCCTATGGATAGACTTCTATGTGGAGATGTTGGTTTCGGTAAAACAGAGGTAGCGATGAGGGTTGCGTTTAAAGCAGTTACTGATAATAAGCAAGTTGCGGTATTAGTACCAACGACTCTTCTTGCTGAACAACACTACGATAATTTCGTAAGTAGATTTGCGAATTTCCCAGTAAATATAGAAGTAGTGAGTAGATTTAAATCTGCAAAAGATATTACTGAAATTTGTAAAAAACTTGAAGAAGGTAAAATAGATATTATTGTTGGAACTCATAAGCTATTAAATGACAAATTTAAATACAAAGATTTAGGTTTATTAATAATTGATGAAGAGCAACGTTTTGGAGTTAAACATAAAGAAAAAATAAAACATCTTAAAAATACAGTAGATGTTCTTACCCTTAGTGCAACTCCAATTCCTAGAACATTACATATGAGTTTAATAGGTATTAGGGATTTATCGGTGATTGAGACACCTCCAAGAGAACGTCAACCAATCCAAACTTTTGTGACAGCTCAAAATAAAATGGTTATAAAAGAAGCGGTTATGAATGAAATTAATCGTGGAGGGCAGGTGTTTTATGTTTATAATAGAGTAGAAACTATTGATGAAAAATATCTAGAGCTAAAACGATTATTGCCTGATATAAACATAGCGTATGCACATGGTAGAATGAGTCAAAGAGAACTTGAAAATATTATGTCTGACGTTATAGATAGAAAATATGATATGCTAATATCGACGACAATTATTGAGACAGGTATTGATATCTCTAATGTAAATACATTAATAGTTGAAGATGCCGATCGCTTTGGATTAAGTCAATTGTATCAACTTCGTGGACGAGTAGGTCGTAGTAGTAGAGAAGCCTATGCATACTTAATGTACGAACCGTTTAAGTCATTAACTGAGAACTCAGAGAAAAGGTTATCTGCGATCAAGAACTTTACTTCTTTAGGTAGTGGTTTTAAAATCGCTATGCAGGACTTATCTATTAGAGGGGCTGGAGATGTACTCGGCGGAAGACAACATGGTTTCATTGATTCAGTAGGTTATACATTGTATTCTCAAATGTTAGAACAAGAAATTCAAGAGAAAAAAGGAATTTTAGAACCGTTATTAGAACAAGATCGAACACAAGATGTTAGTTACTATGAAAATATAATTAAAGAAGCTACTCCGAAAATTAAGAAAGATATTTTTGAAGTCAAGACAGATGATCTAGAAATTAAACTTAACGTTGATGCATTTATTCCAAAAGAGTATATTACTAGTGATGCAGATAAAATAGATTTCTATAAGAGATTAAATAATGTAGTTAGTGATGAAGAGATTGATAGTATTGTAGAAGATCTAATTGATAGATTCTCTGATTTTGGAGAAGAAGTTAATAACTTAATAGATATATGTTATCTGAAAGTTATGGCGAAAAATACTATGGTGACTAGCATTAAAGAGTTAGCCAATAAAGTAGTTGTAACTTTTGATAAAGACATTATGAACAGTCTTAAAGGAAAAGAATTATTTACAGCTTTAACGCCGCATAAGGACACACGTATCATTGCAAAAGATGGATTCTTCCTTGAAATAGATAAAAAAGAAAGATATAACATTAGACGAATTAGAGAAATGTTAGCCTTAGTATATAATAATTTGGAGAAGAATGATGAATAAAAATAGATGCCCTTGGGCTGTAAATCCATTAGATATTGAATATCATGATAATGAATGGGGGAGAGAAACTCATAATGATCAAATGTTATTTGAATATCTAATACTAGAAGGAATGCAAGCTGGTTTAAGTTGGTCAATAATACTTAAGAAACGAGAAAATTTCAAACGTGCTTTTGATAATTTTGATTATAATATCTGTGCCAATTATACCGATGAATACTTAGAATCGTTAAGACAAGATGCTAGTATAATTAGAAATAAATTGAAAATATATTCTGTTAGAAAAAATGCTGTAGCATTTCTTAAGGTTCAAAAAGAATTTGGGAGTTTTGATAAGTATATCTGGGGATTTACAGATTATAAAAAAATCAACAACAAATTAGAAAGCTACAAAGATGCAGCAAGTGAATCGGAGTTATCTACTAGAATAAGTAAAGATCTGAAAAAAAGAGGATTTAGTTTTGTAGGAAGTACAATAATTTATAGCTATATGCAGGCTATTGGAATGATAAATGATCATGAAAAAGGATGTTTTTGTTATAAAGAATGTTGCTAAGAAATGTTATTAAATCGGTATTATGGAAAGTATTATAAATAAGAGAATTGTTCAAATTTAGATATAACTTTACTTTATAAGAAATACGGTCTATAATATATAAGTATGTTTAATTTTAAGATTGGATTTTATAAATGGATAAGAGAACTATTAAAATTGAAGAAATAGCAGACAATAAAATGTTTGTTGAAACATTTTTAGAAGAGATAAAAAAGATACAAGAAATTCCTAAAATGCCTAAATGTGAGTTTTTACATATTGGAGCTACGAGTAATACACAGGTATTAGGGGAAAAGATTGTTGATATACTTGTTGTTGTAGAAAATTTACATGAGATAACAACATTCGATGAAAAAAGACTAAATAATATCAGTTATCATAGAATAGCTCACAATGGTACAAAAGGTGTAATAAAATATGCTAGAATTATCGATTATCTAACAATGAGCTATGATGTTGTATTAAACGTTGTACAACGTGATACGGAAATACATAAAGATTTTATAAAAATTAAAGAAATTTTTAATGATGAAGTTTTAAAAAATGAATATAATTCATTTAAAAATAATAATAAAGAACTTTCGTTTAAAGATTATTCAACGAAAAAAGTAATATTTATAAATGATATGTTAAAAAGGATTGAAAATAATGATTAAAATAAAAAATATTGAGGAGATCATTCAAAATAGTGAAGTACTATATAATGAACCTTTAAGAAAATATAGTTTTACAAAAACGGGTGGAAACGCAGAAGTTTTAGTAAAATTAACAAACGAACAAGATTTACAAAATGTTATTAAATATAGCAACGAAAATAACATAGAACTAACTATTTTAGGAAATGGTTCAAATGTGTTAATATCAGATAATGGTATAGCAGGAATAGTAGCTATAACTAGCAATATGAACAAGATTGAATTATTAGATGATGATGTTATTTCTTGTTATGCGGGATTAACGTTAAAAGAACTTACAGACTTTTGTATTGAAAATAGCTTAACAAATCTTGAATTTTCATGTGGCATTCCAGGAAGTGTTGGTGGAGCAATCTTCATGAATGCTGGGGCATATGGCGGTGAGATGAAGGAAGTTGTTCAAAAAGTTGAAGTTTTCACTAAAGTTGGGGAAAAGAAAATCTACACAAATGAACAGATGGAATTTTCATATAGACATTCTGTAATTCAAGAAACTAAAGAAATTATTTCTAGAGTCTATTTCCAAATGAAAAAAGGAAATAAAGAAGAAATTATCTCTAAAGTAGAAGAATTAAATAAAATGCGCTCAGATAAACAACCTTTAGAATACCCTTCATGTGGTTCTGTGTTTAAACGACCAGAAGGATATTTCGCAGGGAAATTAATCCAAGATGCGGGGTTACAAGGATTAACTGTAGGTGGAGCGCAAGTTTCAAAAAAACATGCCGGATTTATGGTTAATATAGATTCAGCAACTTGTGAAGATTATAAAAACTTAATAAAAGAAGTTCAGAAAAAAGTTTTAGAAGATTCAGGTGTTGAACTTGAGTGTGAAGTTAAAATTTTAGGTGAATAATAAAGAAAGTGATTCGAATAATTTCGAATCACTTCTTTTCTTTTTATTTCATATTATCTATAAATTTTTTATATTGTGCAAGATTTTGTTCATTTTTATTATTAGTTTTTGGTGTATAAAATGATCTTCCTACTAAGTTATCAGGGAGATATTGTTGCTTAATATAGCCTGTGGGGTGGCTATGTGGATATTGATAACCAACACCACGATTAAGTTTATCAGCACCATAATAATGTGCATCTCTAAGGTGATCAGGAATAATAAATTTTGGATTTGTCTTTGTTTCATGTAGTGCATTGTCAATTGCCATATAAGCACTATTAGATTTTAATGAAAGAGCTAGTTGAATAACAGCGTTGGCTAATGGTATTCTAGCTTCGGGTAATCCAAGCATCTTCGCACTTTCAATAGCAGCATGAACAAAAGGCCCGATATTTGGATTAGCAAGACCGATATCTTCATAAGCTATAACACTCATTCTTCTATAGATAGTGTCTAAATCACCACTATCTATCAGTAGTGCTAAATAGTATAGTGCAGCATCAACATCACTTCCACGTATAGACTTTTGAAAAGCGCTAATAATATCATAAAAAGCATCACCATCTTTATCATAGGCTTTGAATTTTCCTAGAGATAAGTTTAATAGTTTCTCTTTTGTAATAATTTCACCTTCATTTGATAAATTATATAAAATTTCAAAAGTGTTTAAAGAGAATCTCAAATCACCCGAAGAGTTTAAAGAGATTGTTTTAAATACATCATCTTCTATTTTTAACTCTTTGGGAAATATTTCTTTATTATTTGATATTTTTTTTAGATATTCATAAATATCTTCATTTGAAACTTGTTGTAATTCAAAAATAATTAGACGTGATCTAATCGCAGGATTTACCGTATGATATGGATTATTTGTTGTACATCCAATAACGTATATATTATCAAATTCTATTTCAGGAAGTAGAATATCTTGCATAGGTTTAGTTAATCTATGAAATTCATCAAGTAGTAATATTACTTTTTTAAACCTTTTAGATTCTTCTATTACTGCAGTTAAATCCTTCTTAGTACAATTTACAGCATTTAATATTTTAAATTTATAGTCTAGTTCATTAGCTAAGGCATTAGCGATTGAAGTTTTTCCTGTTCCAGGGGGACCATATAAAATAAACGAGAACATTTTTTTACTTTCTACTATCTTAGAGAGAACTTTTCCATCTCCAATTAAATGATGTTGACCAATAATATCACTAATTTTATTAGGTCGTAATTTATTTATAAGTGTTTCCATGGTACCTCCTTAGTTTATATTTTATAATATAAATTATATCATAATTGAATTGGTTGTTGTTAGTAAGTTTAATTAGTAGTGGTATTGTATTAGAAAATAATAAAATTTTACATAATATCAATTTTATGGTAAAATATAATAATCACAATTAGGGGATGTTTAGGATTCGACAGGGATACTAGTCTTCTTGGTGGCATGTAGGAGGGTTGTCTCCTTTAACAACACATCAGTTAAATATAACTGGCGAAAAAACAAATTACGCTTTAGCAGCTTAATAAGCTAAAGGCTGATTACTTTGTTTGACTGTGACAAAGCTAATCGGTTCATTCTTAGCAGTCTACGATTTTTTTCTTCCGTTTGTAGAAAAAAATAAGAGATTAATCAAGCTCGTTTTTCATTGCCTGTTTATCGGCTTAAGTGGAGAATTAAATTCAATAGGTAAACTAAACATGTAGAAGCTAAGGGGAGGTATTTTTGGACGCGGGTTCAAATCCCGCCATCTCCATACTATTGAGATTAATCTCAAATAAAAAATACACAGTTAGAAACTGTGTCAACGAGACTTGAAATCTTTAAAATAAAGATTTATGAGTCTCTTTTTTTATATCTTAATAATATGTTAATTCGACAAATTTTATTACAAAAATCTAATTGTAATCGCTTGAAATATATATATATATATATTATAATATTAATATAGAGATAATAATAAATTACCAAAAGGGGAGGTGATTATGATGAAATTATTAACAATGTTTAAATTTACTAATTTAGAGAATCAAGATGAAGTTTATGAAGGCGGAGTAATTTCTATTCTTTTAGCAATAGGTAGACATTTATGGGTGGGTCTAGCTAATATTGTTAAAGCACTAGGGTATGCTTATTATCTATTGATTTGGCTGATATATGTAGTAGCAGTAATAGTAGGAGTAGGGTTTATTTTCTATTATTTGTATCTCGTTGGATTAGCTCTATTTTAGTAAAAAAATTTTTTTAAAAAAACAGCTGTAACTAGAATTTGTAAAGGTTTTAGTTGCAGCTGTTTATTTAGTAATGTTGGTTTGTAAATAGTTATTAGGTATGCTATAATGTAACTATAATCAAAAGGAAGTAAAAAGGATGCTAATTAAATTTTCAGATAGATTTTATTATACAAAACAACGATATATGTATTTAGAACCGACACTTGGTTATTTAAAAGGTGAATATTTTTCTGTAATGTTAGATTCTGGAAATGGACCTACACAAGTTGAGAATTTTCTAAAGGAATTAAAGGAAAATGACCTGCCGATGCCAAGTTATGTAATATTGACCCATCATCACTGGGATCATAGCTTTGGAGCGGCCTATCTAGATATTCCAGTAATCTCTACAGATAGAGCTAGAGACTCTTTAATTGAGTTATCGCAACTTAAGTGGGATGATGAGAGTCTTTACCAAAGGGTAAAAGATGGAACTGAAATAAAATATAGTGCGGATGTAATAAAAAGAGTTTATGAAAATAATGAAATAAAAATTAGAATACCAGATATGCCAAAAATGGCTGATTTCAATTTGAATCTTGGTGGAGTTAAAATAAATTGTATATATAATGATAACTCACATTCTAATGATGCATTTTTAATTTATATTCCAGAGGAAAAACTATTGTTTTTAGGAGATAGTCATGCTAAAAACTATTATACTAAACCGATGGCATATAATAAGCAGAAGCTCCGTGATTATATAGATAGAATAACAATTCTTGATTTTGAATATGCTGTTCCTGGTCATGGTAATATATTTACGAGAGAGGAATTGTTAGATTATCTTGAAAAAGAATATACAAAAATGAGGTGATTACATATGAATTTAATGATGTCTCTCGATTGGATTCTTTTAATTACTATGTCATTAACTTTCTGTCAGCAATTATTCTCAAAGAAATTTAATCTATTTGGAATATTGTCAATAGTCAGTTTAGCGACATACATTGCCTTACATTCCTATTCTACAGGACTTAGTATTTTTGTTCTATTGCTGTTCATTGGAGGACTTTGTTTAATAGGACTTGAAATGTTTGTCCCAGGAGGAATAGTGGGCACTGTAGGTATCATTACCGTAGTATATGCAATAATTTATGTAAATAAATCAACATATTATATTGCATTTATCTTAATAGTTTCTCTAATACTTGCAGTTATGCTGTATTATGTAAATAGGAGTATTTTTCATAAAAAGTTGGTTTTTCTAGATAGACTTGTATTAACTGATGCTATCTCAACAGAAGATGGCTATGTAGCAAGTGAAAGTAGATTAGAACTTATAGGTAAGAAACTTCGAGCATATACAGATTTACGTCCGGCAGGAGTCGCTGTATTTGGCGATGAAAAATTGGATGTAGTTACTGATGGAGACTTTATAGAAAAAGGTAATGAAATTGAAATTATACGTGTTGAAGGAATGCGTATAGTAGTTAAAAAAATATAAATATTTTAAGGAGGTAGTATTATGCCAGAATTAATTTTCTCAGGTATTATCGTCATAGTAGTACTTATTGTACTATCGATATTCTTTACTTTCTTTCCACTTGGTCTTTGGATTAGTGCGATTGCCGCAGGCGTTAAGGTAAGTATCTTCACACTTGTTGGTATGAGATTAAGACGTGTTATACCAAGTAGAGTAATAAATCCAATGATTAAAGCTCACAAAGCAGGGTTAGCTGTTACTATTAATCAATTGGAAAGTCACTATTTAGCAGGGGGGAATGTGGATAGAGTAATTAATGCTCTAATTGCAGCTCACAGAGCTAATATTGTAAGTTTAACTTTTGAACGTTGTGCAGCTATTGACTTAGCAGGACGTGATGTTCTTCAAGCAGTTCAAATGAGTGTTAATCCGAAAGTTATTGAAACTCCATATATCGCTGGGGTTGCAATTAACGGTATCGAAGTTAAAGCGAAAGCTAGAATCACGGTTCGTGCAAACATTGAACGTTTAGTAGGGGGAGCTGGAGAAGAAACAGTTATCGCCCGTGTAGGTGAAGGTATCGTTTCAACAATCGGTTCTTCAGAGTCACACACTGTAGTTTTAGAAAATCCTGATCGTATTTCTAAAACAATCTTAGACAAAGGTTTAGATGCAGGTACTGCATTTGAAATCTTATCGATTGATATTTTGGATGTTGACATCGGTCAAAATATCGGAGCAAACTTACAAACTGAGCAAGCTATTGCTGACAAAAACATTGCACAAGCTAAAGCCGAACAACGTCGTGCGATGGCAGTTGCAGCTGAACAGGAAATGAAAGCTAGAATTCAAGAGATGCGTGCAAAAGTAGTAGAAGCAGAAGCAGAACTACCACTTGCTATGGCTAAAGCTTTCCAACAAGGTAATCTAGGTATTATGGATTATATGAATTATAAAAATCTAGAAGCTGATACAGGTATGAGAGATTCAATTAAACGTATGTCACAACCTGAAACAGGAGCGGGTAAATAATTAGATAAAAAGGAGGATGTGAAATGTCATTTTTAATTTTCGCAGCACCAATAACATTTATCATAATTTTTGCTATTTTCGTAATTGTTTTTGCTTCTGACAGTAAAAGATACAGAAAAAATTTAGATAATTCAAAACAAATGGAATTAGACAATGCTCGATCACAGGCTTTAAAAGCTGTCGAAGAGATGAAAAGAATTAAAGAAGCTGCTGATAAAGACTCTAATGCTTTAAGAAATAGACAAAGTTCATTAAGTGATCAGCAAGTGTATGAAGAAGATATTTATGAACAACAAGTTGATAGTCCATCTATAAATAAATATCAACAATATTATAATGAAAATTATAATAGAGGTAAAAATAAATTTTCAATGCAAAGGAATTTCGATAACACTAATGTTGTTCAAGAAAATTCAAAAAAATTAGAGTTTACACAAGAAAATATAGTTCGTGGATTGATTGCTAACGAGTATCTTAATAAGAATTCTAGGAGGGGAAGATGAGTAGTTTATATATCCCGTTAATCTTTCTATTAGTTTCATTTATTATTGATAAAGTAAGAGAAAATAATAAAACTAAAGAAAATCCTGGTAAGAAAGCTAAGAAAAGGAAGACAAAGGTAAAAAATACCACGTCTAAAAGTCAACAGCAAAAAGAAAATCCCGTAATAAATCAGCAAACTCTAACTCGTAAATCTTTTGAGAAAAAACAAAGAGTTATAGTAGATAGAGAAAAAGAAATATTTTCAAATTCTTTAACTTTTGATAAAGAAAAAGTTGTTAATGATATAATTTTTTCAGAGATTCTGTCTAAACCGAAGAGTAAAAGATAATAAATAGGAGGTATAAGATGAAAAAATCATTTAACTATATTAGTTATTGTATCTATTCATTTATGCCTCTTTATTTTGTTTTACTTATTTATACCTTTGTAAAACAAGATTTGGAAGATCTTTTATTGAGTACAATATTAATAATAATTTCTATATTCTCTCTAATAATTCAAAATGGTAGTAAACCTACAAATATATTCGTTTGCAGCAAGAAAGAAATCTTTAAACAAAGAGGCATAGATTACTATTATTTAGTTTTGATGATAATTATTACATTCTTAATTATAAATCAAAAAGTACAATTAATTTTTAAAATAGCTATACTTGTATTTATCTTTTATCTATTATTTTGTATGTTGTTTAAGTACAAAAATTATACATTAATATTATTAGGCTACAAAATGTATTTGATTCGTGATAAAATAGTATATAGTAAAAAAGATCAAAAAGAATTATATAAAATATTGAAAGATAAGAAAAGTTTGCAGATATTAGAAATCTCTAATAACATATATATAGAAAATGAAAAGTATGGTATGACAAATTTTTATTGTAATGATTTCTAGACGAATTAACTAATACTGTAAAGTTTATTTTAATTAAATCAATAAATAAGGAGATTAGCTATGAGAGTTGTTGATATCATAGATAAAAAGAAAAAAAATAATGAGCTAACTAAAGCTGAAATAGAGTTTTTACTGGACGGATATCTTTCGGGTAAAGTTCCGGATTATCAGATGAGTTCATTTTTAATGTCGGTATATTTTAATAATATGACTAAAGATGAGCTTACAAACTTTACATTAACAATGAGAGATTCGGGGGATACTATTTTCTTTGATGATTTAGACCACTATTTAGTTGATAAACACTCTACTGGAGGTGTTGGAGACAAAGTAACAGTTGTATTAGGACCAATTCTATCAGCTGTAGGAATGGCTACAACTAAACTTTCAGGTAAAGGTCTAGGTCATACAGGAGGGACAATAGATAAATTTGAGTCTATTAGAAACTTTAAATTTAGTACAACAAAAGAGGAATTAGTAGAAGTTGCTAGTAAAACTGGAGTTGGATTAATGGGGTATAGTGATAATATTGTTCCGTTAGATAAAAAAATATATGCCTTACGTGATGTTACTGCAACAGTTGATAGTATTCCATTAATCGCTAGTAGTATTATGAGTAAAAAATTAGCTATTCAATCAGATTTAATTATTCTTGATGTTAAAGTTGGTGATGGTGCCTTCATGAAAACTATTGAAGATGCTAGGGAACTGTCACGTCGAATGGTAGAAATCGGTAATAGTGTTGGAAGAAAAACGATAGCAGTACTAACTAACATGGAAGAACCATTAGGTTATAATATTGGTAATGCTAATGAAATAATTGAAGGTATAGAGGCTTTAAAAGGAAATTGGTCAAGTGATCTTAAGGAAGTTGTATATGAAATTGTTTATTTAGCGTTAAAACATAAAGGCGAAGTGAAGACATTCGAAGAAGCTAGTGAAAAAATAGATGAAGTTATTAATAATGGTAGTGCGTTAGACTTATTAAAACAGTTTATAGAACTTAGTGGTGGAGACGGTGAAGTCGTGAATAATTATGAGTTATTACCAACACCGAAATCAGTATTAGAAGTATTTGCGCATGAAGATGGATATGTTACTAAAATTAAAGCCGAAGAAGTAGGTAAAGCAGCTATGGTAATAGGAGCAGGTCGTGCGACAAAAGAAGATGAAGTAGATCATGCTGTAGGAATAGAGCTTAAGAAAAAAGTAGGAGATAAGGTAGAAAAAGGTGATCTTATCGCTGAAATTTATTACAATGATGATAAGAATGTAGAATCTAGTAAAAATATGTTATTAGATGCTTATGTTATCGGAAATGAAAAAATAGAAAATATTAAAAATATATTAGAAATAATAGAATAGAGGTAAAAAAATGGGATTAAATAAATATATTGATCATACAATTTTAAAAGCTACGGCAAGTAGTGCCGATGTCCAAAAGTTATGTGAAGAAGCTATTGAACATGAATTTTATAGTGTTTGTGTTAATGGTTGTTACGTTGCGGATGCTAAACATCTTTTACAAGGTACTGATGTTAAAGTAGCGGCAGTTGTTGGATTTCCATTAGGAGCAATGACAACAACATCAAAAGTTTTTGAAGCAAAAGAAGCAATCGAAAACGGTGCAAGTGAAATAGATATGGTTATTAATGTTGCAAAATTAAAAGATGGTGAGTTTGATTACGTAGAGAATGAAATTCGACTAATTAAAGAAGCGATTGGTAATAATGTCTTGAAAGTTATTATCGAAACATGTTATTTAACTGATGAAGAAAAAGTTAAAGCTTGTGAATTGTCACTAGTTGCCAAAGCTGATTTTGTAAAAACATCAACAGGATTTGGAACTGGTGGTGCAACTTATGAAGATGTAAAATTAATGAAATCTGTAGTCGGAGATAATGCTAAAGTTAAGGCGAGTGGTGGAGTTAGAGATAAAGAAACTGCTCAAAAATATGTTGATTTAGGAGCTGAAAGGTTAGGAACAAGCTCAGGAATTGAGATAGTAAAATAATATTATTAAGTAGTTCAGAAGATTGTAAAATATTTTCTGAATTACTTTTTTATTTTCAGGAGGAAAATATATATAGAAAACGAATAATAGGCAATAATACGGTGTTTTTTATAGCTAAATCTATGTATTTATAGTATAATAAAGGGTGGTTTATTATAACGTGAAATATAAAAAGTTATTTTCAATCATTTCATGTGTGAAATTGAAGATGGGGAAAACTCCCATATATTTAGATAGAAAAATCATAAAGGAGATTTTAAATGTTACCAAAGTCATTTGAACAATATAAATTTAATGAATTTGTAAATAAGGCAGTAATAGATTTAGGGTTTGATAATCCTACAAAAATTCAAGAGAGAGTATTTTCACCAGTTTTAAAAGGAAAAAACATAGTAGCTAAATCACAAACAGGAAGTGGAAAAAGTCATTCTTTCTTACTACCAATTTTTAGCAAATTAGATGTAGCTAAGAAAAAAACACAAAGTATTATTTTAGCTCCAACTAGAGAACTGTCAAGACAACTATATGATATGGCATTACATATTGCTAGTTTTTCTGAAGAAGATATTAAAATAACATTATGTATTGGTGGTCAAGATTTAAATAGAGATATAGAGAGAGTATCTAATGCGCCACATATTATTATTGGTACACCAACACGTGTATTAGAGTTAGATAGAGCGAGTGCTTTAGCAATTAAAGAAGTAGAAAGTCTTGTAATCGATGAATGTGATATGATGATCGATTTAGGATTCATGGAAGATGTTGATAAAATTTCTAAAAGAGCAGCAGAAAACTGTCAATTTCTAGTATTCTCAGCAACTATTCCAACTCAAATGAATCACTTCTTGAAGAAATATTTAAAAAATGCTCAATATATCGAAGTTGATAACGCTAAATTCGGTAAAATTGAATATATTTTAATACCAGAAAAGAGTTCATCTCGATTAGAAAAATTACATGAAATCACTACAGTTATTAATCCTTATTTAGCTCTTATCTTTGCTAATAAGAAAACTGAGGTAGAGGAAGTAAGTAGCTATTTAATTTCTAAAGGATTAAATGTAGGAGTACTTCACGGAGATTTAACACCACGTGAACGTAAGCAAATGCAAAGAAGAATTAATAATCTAGATTTCACCTATGTTGTAGCTAGTGATTTAATGAGTCGTGGGATTGATATTGAAGGAGTAAGTCATGTAATTAACTACAATATTCCTAATGACTTAGACTTCTTTATCCACAGAGCAGGGCGTACAGGGCGTGCTGGATTAAGCGGTGACTGTATTACAATTTATAATAATAAAGATGAAGAAAAATTACAAGATTTAGAAAAACGTGGTATTGAATTTAATCACCAAGATATTAGAAATGGTGAGTTTGTTGAAGCTAAAGACAGAAACAAACGTCAAAGTAGAAAGAAAGTCGTAGCTGACCATAACTTAACTGAGAAACTGAAATCAAAAGTAAAAGTTTCTAAAAAAGTTAAACCAGGTTATAAGAAAAAATATAAATATAAAATGGATAAACTTAAACAAAAAGAAAGAAGAAAATTTGCTAAACGTAGTAACAAAGCAAACAGAGGTAAGTAATGAAGAACTTGAAAATTGGATCTCATGTATCAATGTCAGGAAAAGAAATGATGCTAGGCTCTGTAAAAGAAGCGGCTAGTTATAATAGTGATACATTTATGATTTATACAGGTGCTCCTCAAAATACAAGAAGAAAACCTATTGAAGAATTGAGAATCGAAGAAGCGCATAAATTAATGAAAGAAAAAAATATTAGTGATATAGTAGTGCATGCACCTTATATTATTAATTTAGCAAATACAGTAAAACCAGAAATCTATCAGCTTGCAGTTGATTTCTTAAGATTAGAAATTGAAAGAACTGAAAAAATTGGTGCTAAGAATATTGTTCTTCACCCAGGATCACACGTCAAAGCAGGTGCTGATGTTGGGATAGCAAGTATCGTTAAAGGTTTAAACGAGGTGCTAACAAAAGATATGAAACCTAATATTGCCTTGGAAGTTATGGCTGGTAAAGGTAGTGAATGTGGAAGAACTTTTGATGAAATTGCACAAATTATTGATGGAGTTACTTTAAACGAAAAATTAACAGTAACTTTTGATACTTGTCATGTATTTGAAGGTGGATACGATATTGTTAATGATTTAGATGGTGTTCTTACTGAATTTGATAAAATAGTGGGATTAGATAGGATTCAAGTGCTTCATATTAATGATAGTAAAAATACATTAGGTGCACATAAAGATCGTCATGAAAATATCGGATACGGTGGAATTGGATTCGATACGATAAATAGAATTGTTCATTTAGATGAATTTGCAAATATTCCTAAAATTTTAGAGACTCCTTGGTATGGAGAAAAGAAAGACATTGCACCTTATAAAGATGAAATTGAAATGTTAAGAAACAAGACGTTTGTGGACTTTAAAAAATAGACTATGTAGGAGGTACTTATGAAAATATCAGAAGAAAAAGTTGATAGAATAATGAAACTTCTAAAGGAAAAAGGGTATAAATATACTGATAAAAGAAAAGCTATGGTTGAACTTTTAGTAAAAGAAGATAGATATATTAATGCAAAATATGTATCTGAAACAGTAGGTAAAATGTATCCTGGACTAAGTTTTGATACTATTTATAGAAATCTAAGTACTTATGAAGAAATAGGTATTTTGGAAACTACAGAAATTAAAGGGGAAAAATATTTTAAAATTGGATGTTTGGAAACAGATCATCACCATCACCATCATATATGCTTAAAATGTGGAAAAGCAAAAATAATACATGTACACGTATGTGATGATTTAGAAATTGAAGAATTGAAAGGCTATCGAATAGATGGTCATAAATTTGAGGTTTATGGTTTATGCCCAGATTGTTTGAAAAAAGAGGATAAAAAATAATGTTTGAAGGTATTTTACCAATTTATAAAGAACGTGGAATTACTAGTCATGATGTTGTATTCAGAGCTAGAAGAATTCTTCAAATGAAAAAAATAGGTCATTCTGGTACATTAGATCCTGAGGTAGATGGAGTGTTGCTTCTCTTATTAGGAGGAGCGACTAAAGTTAGTGATTATGCAATGGATTTAGGTAAAAGTTATAGAGCAGAAGTATGTTTGGGAATTAAAACTACGACTGAAGATCTTACAGGAGAAGTTGTTGAAGAATGTAAAGTTACTGACATTAGCGTAGATAAAATTAAAGAAATTCTTAAATCTATGATTGGTGAAATAGAGCAAAAGCCACCTATATATTCAGCTATTAAAGTCAATGGTAGAAAATTATATGAGTATGCTAGACGTGGTCAATTTGATGTAGAAATTCCAACTAGGAAAGTAAATATTTATAACATTTCATTTATAGAAAATAGTGAATATTATAAAGATGATAAGTTTTATTTTTCTATAGATATAAATTGTGGAAAAGGGACCTATGTCAGAACAATAGCTACTAGTATAGGTGAAAAACTAAATTTACCAAGTACCATGAGTAAATTAACTAGAACTAGAAGTGGTGAAATAACATTAGATAATTGTTTAACACTCTCTGAGGTAGAACAACATCTAAAAGATGAAACCTTAGAAGAAAAACTTCTAAGGAAAGAATATGCTCTAGAAGAATACAAATTTGTAGAAATACCAAAATTTAGAGCAAAACAAGTAATGAACGGTTTGAGATTTAGAAGAAATCAATTTCCGGATCATGATTTTACAGATGGAATAGTTTTTACTTATGAAAATGAAGCGATAGCAATATATCATTTGAAAGATAAAGATGATGAATTGTTATCTGTAAAAACTACATTTCCAAAAATAATAGAGTAGGTAGATGAAGATGGAAATATTTAATATTTCAGATATTAGTGAAATAAAAAAAGATAATGTGAGAAGAGTAGCTGCTTTAGGTTTTTTTGATGGTATTCATAATGCTCATCAGAAGATTATCTGCGGAGCAGTAGGTGCAGCTATTGGAGATTATAAGTCGATTGTTATAACGCTTGATAAGAGCCCAAAAGAATATTTTGGAAAAACGAGTGAGGAGTTATTGACACCAATAAATAAAAAAAATGAGTTATTAGAGAGTTTAGGTGTTGATGAAGTTTATTATTTAGAATTTAATGAAAAATTGCAAAATTTATCTGCAGAAGATTTTATAGAATTTATTTTAAAAGAGTTAAATGTAGATAAGGTATTTTGCGGATTCGATTACAGATTTGGAAATAAAGGATTGGGGACACCAGATTTAATAAGTGAAAATGGAATAGATATTGATGTTCAAGAAGAGCAAATGATTGAAGGAGAAAAAATATCTACGACAGTACTAAAGAAATTTGTTCGAGATGGAGAGTTCCAAAAGTATAGAGAATATTCAGGAAGATATTATTCAATTTCTGGTCTTGTAGTAAAGGGAAGACAGCTAGGAAGAACTATTAATTTTCCAACTGCCAACCTTCAATTATCAGAAAAATATCTCTTACCAGAAACTAATGGAGTTTACATTACGAAAATAAAAGTTCATGGTGAGATTTATAAATCAATTACTAATATAGGTTATAATCCAACAGTTTCAACTGGAAAAAATAAGAAATTTATTGAAACACATATCTTAGATTTTGATAAAGATATTTATGATGAAAAAATAGAAATTTTCTTCTATGAATTTTTAAGAAAAGAACAAAAATTTGAGAGTTTTAATCACTTGAGAGAACAGCTAAAATTAGACAAAAAAACTTGTGAAGAAAAAGATTATTAAAATCATATTTATATATTGATTTTAGATGTTATCACTTGAATTATTACAAAAAATAGTGTACAATTACTTATGTTCCTTATTCGTGGTATAGAAACCCTCCAGGTTCTACACTAGGATTAAGGTCGCAAAAATATAATTATATGGAGGAAATTGCAATGGCAGCAATTAGTCAAGAAAGAAAACAAGAAATTATCGCTAAATTCCGTACTCATGAATCAGATACTGGTTCTCCAGAAGTACAAATCGCAGTATTAACTGCAGAAATCGATGCTTTAACTGAGCACTTAAACACTCACAAAAAAGATCACGCAGGTCGTCGTGGATTACTTAAAAAAGTTTTCCGTCGTCGTCACTTACTAGACTACTTAATTAAAAAAGATATCCAAAGATACCGTGAATTAATTAAAGCTCTAGGATTAAGAAGATAATTTTTAAAAAGCTTATAGGAAAGCCGTTTGAGACACTTCGGCTTTCCTTTTTCTATAAATGTAACGAAAGAGTAGCGATATTTTTTCTTATATTTTTGATATATTTTTAATTATGCTTATACCACGTAATATTCTTAGAAAATCACAATTATAAAAAATATTTATATTTATATCGAAAAAAGTATTGACATAATATTGAAAAATTGATATACTATTAAAGTACTTCAGAGAGAGGTAATTATTAAATATGTCTCAGTAGCTCAGCAGGATAGAGCAACGGCCTTCTAAGCCGTCGGTCAGGGGTTCGAATCCCTTCTGGGACGTCACTTAGAGTAGATGAAAATCTACTCTTTTTTTATTTTTATAGTTAATGAAAATAAAAAAAGAACGTCTAAACAACGCTCATTTTCACTTCTATAACTTTATTCACTTCTGGTATTTTTTCAACAATTGTTTTTTCAATTGCATATTTTAATGTAATGTGTGATAGTTCGCAATGTGCACATTCACCTAAAAATCTAATTTTTAAAATTCCATTTTTAAAATTAATAAATTCTATATTTCCACCATCTTTAATAAGTTTAGGGCGTATTTTTTCTAACTCAAATTTAATTTTATCAACAGTTTCATAATACTCTTTATTCAAAACGAATCCACCTCTCTATAAAATATTATACTGTTCGGTAAAAGAAAAGTCAATAAAGTAAGAAGATATAAATATTTGATATTGCAAGTAATTTAAAACAGTTTACATATAAATATTAAATAAAGATAAAGTTTTATTAAATAGGATGTAGAAGAATCCTTTATAGATAGACTATATACTAAAATTAAAGAGAAAATAAACGAAAAAATAAATATTTAAGTATGAAGTTAAATCAAAATAATTTTTTAAAAATGTCTACAGATGTAAATTCTATTAATGTTATAAAGATTAGAGATTAATATTAATAGAAGCCTTTAGAATAGTATAAGCAACTATACTAACAAAACAATATCATGTAAATTTAAAAGCTTTAAAAAAATTCATAAAATATTCACAAATTATTTTATAAAATATAAGCAATATACTGTTATTTTATTAGAAAAACGGTTATAATATTAAATAGAAAATAAAAAATAAAGAGGGAAACATTTTATGGCTAATACAGATAATCAATTAATTTTGATAACAGATGTAGCGGTTGGTAAATTCCAAGAAATGTTATTTGATGCTGATAAACGTGATAGTTACTTGAAAATTTCTATCGCTTTAGAAGGAACACAAATGCATTACGCTATTGATATTAAGGACGAATTAGAAGACGGTGATAAAGTTCTTAACTTTGGAGATCTTAAAGTTCTTGTTAATGAAGAAGATGAGCTTCTTTTGAAAGGTCTTGAAATAGATTACGTTCAAGATGAATATGGTAGTGAGTTTACACTACACAATCCAAATATGATTGAAATTTATGATGATGAAGATGGCGGTTGCTGTGGAAACGGCTGCTGCTGTTGTTAAAATACAAAATAACATATAAAAGGAGAAATGGATACTATGAAAAACGTAGTTATTTTAGGTGCTGGTTATGCAGGACTTACGACTTTAAAAGGATTAAAAAAAGCTGCTAAAGCTGGAGAGGTAAAAGTTACTTTAGTAAACAAAAATTCTTATCACTATGATACAGTAAACTTACACGAAGTTTCTGCAGGGAACATCCCAGCAAAAGATATTTGTATTGATATTAAAGATTTAGTATCACCAGGTGTAGAATTTGTTCAAGACGAAGTAATTAAAATTGATGTTGAGAAAAAATTAGTGCTAACTAAAAAACATGAACTTGACTATGATGTACTAGTTGTTGGATTAGGATTCCAACCTGAAACATTTGGAATTGAAGGTATGGCTGAAAATGCATTACCAATCGCAAATGTTAATGCTGCAGAAAAAATTGCTGCTACATTAGAAGACAACTTCAGAAAATATGCTACAAGCGAAGAAAAAGATGTAAAAGATATTTCAGTTATCGTAGGTGGAACTGGATTAGCAGGTATGGAATTCTTAGGGGAATTAGTTCACCGTAAAAAAGAATTATGCTCTAAATACGGAATTGATGAAAAATTAGTTAAAATTTACGGATTAGATGCTGCTCCAACATTATTACCAATGTTTACTAAAGAGTACAGTGACTACGCAAGAAAATACTTAGAAGACAATGGAATCGAAATTATCTTAGGTGCTGGTATTAAAGGTGCTACTAAAGATAGCTTTACTATCGAAGTTGATGGAGAAAGAAAAGATTTATATGCTTCTACACTAGTGTGGACAGCCGGAGTTCGTGGTAACAAACTTATGGATGAAACATTCCCAGAACTTGCTAAACGTGGTCGTCTTGTGACTACACAACAATTAACAGTTCCTGGACACGATGAGATTTACATCGTAGGTGACTGTGCTGCATTTATTGAAACTGGTCAAGAAAGACCTTACCCAACAACAGCTCAAATCGCTAATCAAATGGGAGCATATGTAGGAGCTAGAATTAGTGGAAAACAAGTTGGAGACTTTAAATACATTAACCGTGGTGTTGTATGTTCATTAGGTCACAAAGATGGTATCGCAGATGTTATGGGTGGTAAAAAGGCTAAAGGATTCAAAGCAGCTAAACTTAAAAAAATTATCGAAGCTAAAGCAATTTATGAATTAACAGACTTCGTTACTGCACTTAAAAACCAACGTATTTTTTAATACGATTTTAATAAAAATTATTTATGTAGGCCCAATTAATTTTGGGCCTTTTTATTTTTGAATGTAATAAAAAAAATAATGTAAATTTAGTATTAATATTTTTTAAATTATAGTATTTTTAGCCATGTTAATTTGAAAAAAAGTTGTAATTATGGTAAGATATAGTGTAGAGAAAATTTAACCAAATAAAGTTATGGGGAAAAATTATGATATATAAAATAGCAAATACAGCGGAAGAATATGAACAAATTTTCAAGTTGAACTATGAAACATTTGTCGAAGAAATTCCTCAACATGAAAAAAATGAAACTAAAAAATTAAAAGATAAATTTCATGATAAAAACATATATATAATAGCCAAAAAGAAAAACGATGTAGTTGGTATGATTGCATTATCAGATCAACGCCCGTTTTCTTTAGACTTAAAGCTTAATGATATAGATAAATATTACAAAGGCAGTTATAAAAAACCTGTAGAAATAAGACTATTATCAATAAAAGAAAAATATAGAAAAACTAAAGTTTTTACAGAATTATTGCAAAGAACATTTAATTATATTATTCAGAATGCCTATGATATTGTGTTTATTTCAGGCACAACTAGACAAGAGAAACTTTACAAGCATTTAGGTTTTACAAAATTCCATGAGAACGTAGGAACTAAAGATGCTGAATATATGCCGATGTATCTTTCACTTAAGAGTGAAAATAAGGTTCTTGATAGAATGGCAAAAGCTCAAAGAATTAACTTTTTACCAGGACCTGTAGATTTATCTCAAGATGTAATAGATAAATTATCTAAGCAATTGTATTCACATAGAAGTAATGAGTTTGTAAGTCTAACTAAAAATACACTTTCAAAAATAGAGAGAATTTTAGATGTAGAAACAGCGACTATATTACATGGATCAGCTACATTAGCTAATGAAGCTATAATGGCGCAATTGAAAGGTAGAGGTCTTAATAATGGTCTTGTTTTAGCAAATGGTGAATTCGGAAATAGATTAGTTCGTGAAACAAAACGTCACGGCTTAAATATCGATTGTTATTCTGTAGGTTTTGGAGAAAGTTTTGACTTAGAAGTTGTAGCTGAAAAATTAAAATCAGGAAATTATGATTTTGTCTATTTAGTTCATAACGAAACTAGTGTTGGAATATTGAATGATTTAGAAGAAATTACAAAAATCGTTAAACAAAATAATTTAGTACTTGCAGTTGACGCAGTTTCTGCAGTAGGTGCTATTAAATATAGTTATAAAGATGTTGATTATGTAGCATGTTCATCAGGTAAAGCCTTTTGTTCTGTAGCTGGGTTAGCAATTGTAGGAACTAATTGCGAATTAGTTCCACTTGAAAACACACCGTTATACTTAGATTTACATTATGCTAATAAAATGACATCGATACCTTTCACTCAACCATCTATTTTAATGGAAGCACTAAATACAGCTTTAGATGCCTTTAAAACAGATGAAAGATATGAAAAGGTTCAGGAAAAATATTCATATATGAAGGCAGGACTTAAAGAATTAGGTCTTCCAATAATGAAGATAAAAGAAAAAGAAGTTTCACCGGTGATTGTAACTGTAGAATTACCTGAAAATATTAGTTCACTTAACGTTGGAGCCTCACTTGCAATAAATAATATTTTTATTCATTATAAGAGTTCATATCTTCAAGAAAGAAATATTATTCAGTTTTCATTTATAAATATTAACACAACAAAAAATGAATTAGATTACACATTAAATATATTAAAAGAAATGATAGGAGATTATTAATGGCAGTATTTAAAGTATTTTACCAAGAAAATTCAAAGGAAATTCCAGTAAGAGAAAACACACAAGTGTTATATGTAGAAGCTGATGGAGTACCAGCAGTAAGAAAGTATTTAGATGATAGAAACTATAATGTAGAACTTGTTCAAGAATTAAGTGAAGCATATTTAGAGTTTGAAAAACAATCTGAAGACTTTAAAGTGGAGAAAGTTAATGGATAAAATCATTAAAAAAAATGAAGTAGGAGTAGCTGCTATTGGTGGTTTAGGAGAAATTGGTAAAAACACCTACGCTATTCAATACCGCGACGAGATTATAATAATCGACGCTGGAGTTAAGTTTCCTGGAGATAATATTCTGGGAATTGACTATGTAATACCTGATTACTCATATATTGAAAAAAATATTGATAAAATTAAAGCGTTGATTATTACTCATGGTCACGAAGACCACATTGGTGGATTACCATTCTTACTAAGAAAAGTTAATTTACCAATATATGGTGGACCATTAGCAATTGGATTGATTAGATCAAAATTAGAAGAACATAACTTACTGGCTAAAGCTGAGCTTAATGTTATTGATGAAGATACTGTGTTAAGTTTTAAATATTTAAAAGTATCATTCCATAACACAACTCACTCTATTCCAGATTCATTTGGAGTCATTGTAAATACTCCACAAGGGAATATTGTTCATACAGGTGATTTTAAATTTGACTTTACTCCAGTTGGGCAAGGATCAAATTTACACAAAATGGCAGCAATTGGAGAAAAAGGAGTATTATGTTTGCTTTCTGATTCAACAAACTCAGAAAGAACAGAATTTACTCAAAGTGAAAAAGAAGTAGGTAAAACTATTTCTAATATTCTTCGAAAAGAGAAACATAGAGTTATATTTGCAACATTCGCATCAAACGTATACCGTGTAAAACAGGTTGTAGAAGCATGTATCGAACATGGAAGAAAGATTGTTGTATTCGGACGCTCTATGGAAAAAGCTATTAAAATTGGTACAGAATTAGGGTATATTAAAGCACCTAAGGAAACATTTGTTAATAGTAAGTACTTAAATCAAGTAGATCCTAATAAATTACTTATTTTATGTACTGGTACTCAAGGAGAAGAATTAGCAGCGTTAAGTAGAATAGCAAATGGAACACATAAGAAAATTACAATAATGCCAACGGATACGGTAATATTTGCTAGTTCGGCAATTCCAGGGAATACTCTTTCTATTAATAAAAACATAGATTTATTATCAAAACTTGGAGCAAATGTTATCACTTCTAGTGTTAACAATGTTCATACATCTGGGCACGGTTCGAAAGAAGAACAAAAACTAATGTTTAGACTTATCAAACCTAAATATTTTATGCCAATTCATGGTGAGTATAGAATGCAGGTTATACATGCTCAAACAGCAGCAGAATGTGATATTCCTCTAGAAAACTCATTCATCATGGAAAATGGTGAGGTATTAGCATTAACTAGCGATAGTGCAAGAATTGCTGGTAAGTTTGATGCATCAGATGTCTATGTAGATGGACTTGGAATTGGAGATATCGGAAGTGTTGTAATTAAAGATAGAAAAGAACTTTCAGAAGAAGGTGTTATCGTAGTTTCTATTGCAATTGACTTTGAAAATAAAAAATTAATGAATAATCCTGATATAATAAGTCGTGGATTCGTTAATGTAAATGAATCAACAGAATTATTCGGACAATCTAAAGCAGTTGTTAAAGATGCTGTTTTATCTGTACTATCTAATGAGGAGTGCGGAGTATATCAAGTTAGACAACAAATTTTAGAATCTTTAGGGGAATTTTTAGAAAGTGAAATAGGAAGGAAACCTGTTATTTTACCAACAATATTGGAGGTGTAAATATGAAATACAGAAGTGTATTTGATATTATAGGTCCGGTAATGGTAGGACCGTCAAGTTCACATACGGCAGGAGCAGTTCGTATTGGTCTATTTACAAGATATATTTTTGGAATGCAACCAGAAGATGTAAAAATAACATTATATGGTTCGTTCAAAGAAACTTATAAAGGCCACGGAACAGACATTGCTCTTATTGGTGGATTATTAGGGTATAATACGTCTGATAAGCGTATAAGAACTAGTATGGAAGATGCAAAAGCAGCAGGAATGGAGTTTGAATTCATAGAGAGTGAAATTGAACATATTCATCCAAATACAGCAAAAATAGAAGTTCAAGCTGGTCGACATAGTCTCGATCTTATTGGGAAATCAATAGGTGGAGGAAAGATGGTTATATTTGAACTGCTAGGATTCGATGTGAATTTATCAGGTGACTTCCCAACTTATTTCATTTTTTATAAGTTTAATGACAAAAATAAAAAAGAATTATCATTGAGAATTCAAGAAATATTTGGTGATAAAAAAGTAAGTGAGAAATATTCTAGTTCTATTTTAGAAGGAACTAATTTACTTGTAGTTGAGTCTCTAGAGGAATTAAATGAAGAAAGCATTCAAAAAATAACTGAGCTAGAATTTGTTAATGAAGTAAAATTTGCAGATAAATTGTAGAGGGTACAGAAATGTTTACTAGTTTAGAAGAAATCGTAGAAAAATCAAAATTAGAACAAAAACCTGTTTCTGAGTTGATGATAGAACAAGAAATTGAAGTGAATGGTGTAACTCGTGCTGCAGTAGAAAAATTGATGAAAAGAAATTTAGCTGTTATGATGCAAGCTGTTGAAGAAGGATTAGCTGGAGTAAGTTCAAAAACAGGACTAACAGGTGGAGACGCTAAAAAATTACAAGAGTATATAAATAGTGGTAAATCAATTACTGGTAGTGATTTTTTAAATGGAGTTGCAGCAGCAATTGCAACAAACGAAGTTAATGCATCTTTAGGATTAATTTGTGCAACTCCGACAGCAGGATCGGCTGGAGTACTTCCAGGTTGTATTCATGCGTTAAAGAAAAAATTCAATATTGATGAAGAAACGCAGTTAAGAATGTTATTTACAGCTGGAGCTTTTGGATTCGTAGTAGCTAATAATGCCTCTTGTTCAGGAGCAGAAGGTGGATGTCAAGCTGAAATTGGTTCGGCTAGTGCAATGGCAGCGGCAGCTATAGTAGAAGCCATGGGAGGAGATGCAGAGATGAGTGCTCATGCATTTGCCATTGCTTTAAAAAATATGTTAGGACTTGTTTGTGATCCAGTAGCAGGATTAGTAGAGGTACCTTGTGTAAAAAGAAATGCGGCTGGAGCTTCTACAGCTTTAATGGCAGCAGATTTAGCTCTAGCAGGAATAAAAAGTCGTATTCCAGCTGATGAAGTGTTAGAAGCAATGTATAAGATAGGACTTGAAATGTCTACTACATTAAAAGAAACTGCTAAGGGTGGTTTAGCAATCACAAAAACTGGAGAAAGATATAGGAGTTTATTATTCGGTAATGATTAATATTTTAGAAAAATCGGTAGAAACTATAAAAGGTGTTGGAAAGAAATATTTACAGACTTTAAATGAATTAGAAATATATACAATTCGTGATATTCTGTACAATATTCCTTACAGAGTATCTAGTTCTACTGATTTTTCTTCTTCTGTAAAGGATAATGAGAAAGTAATAACTACAGGAAAAGTAGAAACTAGAGTAAGTACACAGTTTTATGGAAATAGAAGAAGTAGATCTTTTTTTACATTGTCAACTTCATCGGGAAGTATTAAAATAGTATTTTTTAATCAGCATTATTTGAAGAAAAATCTTGTTGAAGGTAGAGATGTAGTAGTTAAAGGTACATATAATGCAACTAATAATACGATAACTGCTTCTAGCGTAAGTTTCAATATAACTGAAGAAAAACCTAAAGGTGATACTATTGAAGTTTTTTATCATCTGAAACAAGGGATTACACAAAAAAAGTTTATAAAACTTGTTGAAGAATCATTTAAAATGATAGATGGTGAAAATGTAATATTAGATTTGGTTCCTGAAAATTTTAAAGGGATTTGGAAGTTAGAAAGAATACTTTACACTTTACATTACCCAAAAAATTCAGAAGAGTTTGATAAGGCAAGAAAGATGTTTGCTTTTCATGAGTTGTTTAATTATCAGTTGAAATTGCAACTTCAAAATATCAATAATAGAATTGAAGATAATAGATATTCTGTAGGTGTGAATGAGAAAGATATTAAAGAATTTAAAGATAGTTTACCTTTTACATTAACAGGAGCACAAAGTAGAGTTATTGATGAAATAGTAACGGATTTAAATGAACCTTATAAAATGGACAGATTGTTACAAGGTGATGTAGGTAGTGGTAAAACCGCAGTTGCAGCGGCAACTTTATATGCAACAATAAAAGCAGGATATCAAACAGCTATTATGGCACCGACAGAGATTCTAGCAAATCAACACTTTGAAACATTCTTTGAGTTTTTTAAAGACTTAAATATTTCAGTTGCGCTTTTAACAAGTAGTACACCTAAGAAAGAAAGAAATACTATTTTAAGTCTACTTGAAGTAGGTGAGATAGAATTATTAATTGGAACTCATTCTTTAATTCAAGAAGATGTAAAGTTTAATAATTTAAAATATGTAATTACAGACGAACAACATCGTTTCGGAGTAAGACAACGTCAATTATTAAGTAATAAAGGTGAAGCTGTTAATTCATTGATGATGACAGCAACACCAATACCAAGAAGTTTAGCAATCACTTTAATTACTGATATTAAAGTTTCAACAATAGATGAGTTACCAGCAGGTAGAAAAAAAGTTCAGACTTATAAAGCTAATAATAAGAGTTTTTATAAGGTGCTAGATAATATTCGAATGGAACTTGATAATGGAAGACAAGGTTATGTAGTCTGTCCATTAATTGAAGAATCTGAGAAAATGGATCTTCAAAATGTTGAAGAAACATACGAAAATATTAAAAATTATCTACCAGATGATTATAAAATTGCAATACTTCATGGTAAGATGAGTAATAAGGAAAAAGACGCAATTGTTGAAAAATATTTAAATAAAGAAATACATATATTAATCTCCACAACAGTTATTGAAGTTGGAGTAAATGTTCCTAATGCAACATTTATGATAATAGTAGATGCTCATCGCTTTGGTCTTGCTACTTTGCACCAACTTCGCGGTCGAGTAGGAAGAAGTAAATATCAATCATACTGTATTTTAGTGACAGACTCTAAGAGTGAACGAATTGATATAATGTGTTTAGAAAATGATGGATTTAAAATTGCAGAATTTGACTTAAAACAACGAGGACCAGGAGATTTCTTTGGTACGAAACAAAGTGGTGTTCCTAGTTTTAAAGTTGCAGATTTAATAAATGACGTAGATTTAATGTATTTGGCTAAAAAATTAGCGGTGAAAATTATTGAAGTAACCGATAATAAAGAACGATTATTACAGTATGTTGGATTAGAAGAGACAATAATTTAGGAGGATTCAATGAATAAAAAACTTAAAAATACAATATTAAATATTCTTATTGTAGTATTGCTATGTACGTCAGTAGTGTTAATATTCAAAAATCAAATTAGAGAATATTTAACAGGAAATGCTAACGATAAGATAATAACAGCTTATAAAAATGGTAAAGGTGAAGTAGACATACCATGGTGGCAAAAAATGTTTACAGATAACGAATCAAAAATTAAACTAACTGATTCAATGTTAGGAATTTTAAAAATTGATAGTGTACAAATAGAAGAGCCAATTTTCCAAGATGTCACTGAAATCAACTTAATTAATGGAGTAGCAACATCACAAGAACCATCAACTTTAGATGCACAAAACGTAGTTATCGCAGGTCACAGTGTGCAAGGTGTGGGTATAAGATTTAATAATTTAAACAAAATCAAAACTGGAGCTAAGATTCAAATTATTTCAAAAGATAAATTACGCACATATGAAGTAAATAAACTTTATGATGTAGTGCCAACGCAAGTTGAAATTTTAGAACAACATGAAAATGAACCGAAGATATTAAAATTATTTACATGTGATAACTTTAACCCACAAACAGGAGAATGGGAAAGTAGGTTTGTAGTCGAAGCAAAATTAATAGGAGAAGAAAGTGCATAATATTATGAAAATAGGTATTGATATATTAGGTGTTGATGAACCTAGTAGAATTGTTAACTTTGTAAATAGTTATAAAGATGAAGAAGTAGAACTTTATGTTTATGGACTTGAAGAAAATTTAAAACAAATAACTAAAACAGAAAATATTGTTAAGAATGTTTGTACTGAAGAAGTATTGATGTCTGATGATGCGGCGCGTGTTCATAGAAAGAAAAAAGATGCCTCAATGATTAGAATGTTATCTGATTTAAATGAAGGAGTAATTGATGTAGCAATTTCTGGTGGAAGTACAGGAGCTTTCATGGCGAGTTCACTATTTATGTTAGGTCGCATAGAGGGAATTTCGAAACCAGGATTAGCGTCACTATTACCTACAAAAAGCGAACATAAGTTTTTACTTACAGATTTAGGAGCTAATGTAGAAGCTAAACCAGATGATTTAGTAAATTATGCTAGACTAGGTCAATTATATATGAAATATATTTATAATATAGAAACACCTTCTGTAGCATTATTAAATGTAGGTGTAGAAGAATCAAAAGGAAACAAAGTATATAAAGAAGCGCATAAGTTACTTAAAGAAGATATTAATAACTTCAAAGGAAATATTGAAGCTAGAGAAATTCTTGAGCATAAATATGATATAGTTATCGCAGATGGTTTTGCAGGAAATGTATTATTAAAAACTATAGAAGGTGTTGCTAGTACTTTAGGTTCTATGATTAAAGGAATCTTTATGGAAAGCATTATAACTAAAATTTCAGCATTACTTGTAAAAAGTGGAATTACGAAATTTAAAAAGAAATTTGATTATAGTGAATATGGTGGAGCATTCCTACTAGGAATTAAGAAACCAAGTATAAAAGTTCACGGTTCTGCTGATGAAAATGCACTATATTATGCAGTTCAACAAGCAAAACAAATACACAAAACAAAACTTTATGATATAATGATAGAAACGATGGAAAAAGGAGAATAAAAGTAATGGCAATTTTCGAAGAAGTAAAAGAAATTATTACTAAATATATTAAAGTTGATGCAGATAAAATTACATTAGAATCAAGATTAAACGAAGATCTAGATGCTGATTCAATTGATGTTGCAGATGTAGTAATGGATATTGAAGAAAAATATGGTTTTGAATTTTCAGATGAAGATGCAGAAAACATTGTAGAAATCAAAGACTTAGTAAGAGTAATTGAAGAAAGAAAATAAAATGAATAAGAGCTAGAGTTTTACTTTAAGTATGACTCTAGTTTTTTATTAAATTCTTTTATTATAGGTACGAAAGTAAATATTTAAACTAGTTGTAAGTTTTATATGATAAGATAATTTTCAATATTATTTATATCATATAGAATTTACCTTTTTAGCTTTTAAGTGAAAGTAAAATATGATATAATTTATTAGAAAATAAATAAAAAGGAGAATAGTTTATATATGGAAATGTTATTTAAACTATTGGCTGAACATGTATATATAATATTATTTGTGTCACTTATCTTGGAGTTTGCAGCTTTGCCTTTACCAGGTGAAACTATGATGGTAGTAGCTGGAATAATGGCATATAATAATCATGGAAGTTATATAGGGATGATTGTTGCAAGTGCATTAGGAACTGTTTTAGGGATGCAATTTTCTTATGAAGTTGGGAGAAGGTTAGGAACTAAGGCAGTTGATAAGTATGGTTCATATATTGGACTTACACCATATAGAATGACGAAAGCAGCTGAGTTTTTTAATAGATTTGGTAACATAGTAATAGTAATTGCGTACTTTTTACCAGGAGTTAGACACATACTTGGATATTTCTCTGGTATTTCACGTATAAATGCTAAAAGATTCCATGTATATTCAACAGTTGGAGGTATCCTTTGGGTAGTAGTGTTTATTACGCTAGGATATGTATTAGGGCCTAGTGCTCCACATGCATTCAAATTATTACATAAATATGGAACAATGTTGTTTATTGTGGCTATAGCTGCGTTGTTTATTTACTTAATATTTAAAAAATTAGGTGCAAAAGATTTTGCGGTGTTCTTTAAAAAACGAATTAAATATATAGTGGTACTTTTAATTGTAGAGGCTGCTGTATTAATGAAATTTGTAGTATTAGATGAAAGAGCTCATCCAAAATTTAAATCAGTTATAATCTTTTATTGCTTAGGATTTTTAGCCTTTGTAGCATTTTTACTATATCTAAGAGTAACTTTAAAACATGATACATCTGAGAAGTTACTTGTAGTTGTTGATTATCAAAAAGATTTTGTTGATGGTGCATTAGGTTTTGAAACTGCTGATCAACTTGATAAAGTCATTGCAAATAAAATTGATGAATATTTAAAAGCTGGTCAAGATGTAATATTTACAAAAGATACACATTACACAAACTATCTTTCAACTCGTGAAGGTAAACATTTACCGATTGAGCATTGTATAATAGATAGTGAAGGTCACAATTTATATGGAGATGTTGCTAATTATGAAAGTTATGCGAAAAGAGTATTTAATAAAACATCTTTTGGTAGTATTGATTTAGCACATTATATCTCACGTAGTGACTATAAAGAAGTAGAATTTTGTGGTTTAGTTTCAAATATCTGTGTACTAAGTAATATTATTATGACACAAACATATAATGAGAAAGTTGAAATTACGGTTGACTTAAATGCTACAAAAGGATTGAGTGAAGAAGTAAATTCAACATTTAAGACATATCTACAGAATTTAACAGTAAATGTAAAAGAATAAAATCAAATACGAATTATTTTCTAAACATTATGAAAATAATTCGTATTTTTTTGTTTTTTAATAGAAAATAAGTAGATTTTATGTTAAACTAGTAGATAAAATTAGGAAAGAAGGGATTATTATGAATTATTTATTAGTATCACCAAATTTTCCAACTTTTCAGGAAAATTTCGCAAGAAAGTTAGTAGAAAAAGGAGTTAAAGTATTAGGAATAGGTAGTGAAAGTTACGATAATCTTTCTAGTGGTTTAAAGGATGCTTTAACTGAATATTACAAAGTAAATGATTTAGAAAATTATGAAGAAGTTTTAAGAGGTGTAGCGTTTTTAATCTATAAGCATGGAGTTATAGATAGAGTGGAGTCTAATAATGAGCATTGGTTATTTTTAGATTCAATAATTAGAGAACAGTTTAATATAACTGGTGTGAAACCGAAAAAACTAGATTTTACAAAATATAAATCGAAAATGAAAGAAAGATTTATTAAAGCTAATGTTCCAGTAGCTAAGGGACGTGCTGTAAAGAATATTAAAGAACTTGAAAAAGCAATTAAAGAGATAAAATTACCAGTAATAGCTAAACCAGATAATGGTGTGGGAGCGAGTAATACATATAAACTTTTATCAAAAAAAGATGTAGAAAATTTTAAAAAACAATGGACTCAAGAGGTTGTATACTTTATTGAAAGTTATATAGACAATGGAATTCTTTGTACGTATGACGGACTAATTGACTCAAGAGGAGAAGTTGTTTTTGAAACTAGTTTTTATTACACAAAACCTACATTAGATCTATTAAATGATAGTCTTGATTATGGAAATATTATATCAAAAGAAATAGATCCTAAATTAAGAGATTATGGGAGGAAAATTGTTAAGGAATTTGATATGAAAGAGAGATTTTTCCATATTGAGTTCTTCAAATTGCCAAATAACGATTATATCGCTTTAGAATATAATAACCGAATAGCGGGTGGATATACAGTTGATTTATATAATCATACTTATGAATGTGATTTATTTGAGATGTATGCGGATGTAGTAGTTGGTAATTCACCGAAAAAAGTGAATAATAACTATAATGGCATTGCTTTATCAAGACGTGATAAATATACTTATAAATATTCTAATGAAGATATTTATAATAAATACTCAAAAGAAATTCGCTTAATAGATAGAGTACCAGCGGTTTTTGCAACAGCTATGGGAGAGTGGATGTATATCTTAGTAGACGAAAATATTGAAAATATTAGCGAAATGATGACTTATATTCATGAAAAAAATGAATAGGAGAAAAATTTATGAAGAGTAAGATTATTAACGGACTTTTACAAATATTAGGAATTATGATCGTTGGTGCAATAATAGGATATGCAGTTGGTAAGATTGTAGGAGATTCACTTTCGAGGGTTGATAAACCAAATATTATATTGTTATTAATAACGGGAGTTATAGCTTTCATACTACATGTTATAATCCATGAAGCAGGGCATTTAGTATTTGGATTATTATCTGGCTATAAATTTATAAGCTTTAGAGTATTTGATTTTAAAATTATAAAGGATGAGAATAGGAAATTTAAAATCAGATATGAAAGACTGGCAGGAACTGGTGGTCAGTGTCTAATGAGAGCCCCTGAATATATTGAAGGAAAATTTAAGTATAAATTATATTTATTAGGTGGAGTAACGTTTAATCTAGTGTTTTCTATTGTATTTTGGCTAATTCTACCGAGTTATTATACATTATTATTTGCTTTAATAGGATTTGCATTAGCTTTTCTAAACTTGATTCCGATGGGATTCAATGATGGAATGACTTTTTATCATGCTAGTAAAGATGAAACTACTAGATTTGTTCTATACTTACAATTAGAATACGTATATTATCAAAGTATTGGTAAGAATTTATTAATAGAAAAACCTGAAATAGTAGAGAAGATAAATTCATTAGAAATAACTAATACTAATTATTTAACTGATGCATTAGAATTTATTAAATTAGAAGGATTGGAATATTTCTTTGAATTTGATTCATTATACAATGAAACAAGAAAACTATATATTGAAAGAGATGATTTATTACCAGTTTATAAAATTGAACTTATGGCATTGTTAGTGAAATTAATAAGCTTGGTTAATCCTGAAGATGAATTATTAGAAGAACTTATGAATGATAAAACTTTATTAGCAAGGTTTAAACAAAAAAATCCACAGACAAAAAATATACTCGCGACATATGAATGGGGAGTAAAATTAGACGATGAAAAAGCTATGATCCTAATTGAAGAAGCTAGAAAATTAAAAAATAAAGCGCCTAATTTATATGTTCAAAATCTAGAAATGAAATACTGCGATTATTTAGAAAATAAAATTTTAAATTAATAATATAATTGTCGGTAGCATGAATATGCTACTGATTTTTTTGTTTAATTTACGAAAAAAAGGTGTATGTTAAAAGAAAAACTGTAAACGTTCTCGAAAAAAGTTGAATTATATATATAATAATTTTATTAATAAATTATGTAAACATCAGAAAAGCTATAATAAAAAGTATTGGCAGTTTTAAATATTAAGATTATGTAAATTGATATTTTTCTTAAAAAGATGTTATTTGTTAAATTAAACAACTATTTTCTTATGAAAAAAACAGTTATTTTTATAACTTAAACCTACTTAAAATATAGAAAAAGCTATTGACACAAGTTTATTTTATAGTTAAAATTAACTAAAGTGATTATAAAATAAAGTAATAGTTTAATATTCATAATCACATAATTATCATTGTTTTTAAAAATATTTTTATATTTATTTTAAAGGTGAATTATATTTTTTATTGTTTATTTAGGAGGGAATAGTAATGTACAGTAAGAATAATAAGAAAATGATTATTCAAAAAAAACAAGAAAAAATTAATTACTACGGTATAAAAAAATTTAAGATTGGTACAGCTTCTGTATTGATAGCGGCTGGATTCGCATTTTTAGGATCAAATGCATTTGCAAGTGATAGTCAACAATCTAATTCTAACGTTAGTGTAAATAGGGTAGAGGGTAATACTAACAGCGTCACAAGTGAGAAGAATGTAGGGATTAATTCAAAAGTAGATAGTACTGATAAAAAGGAAACACTTGAAAAAACAACACAACAAGTACAAAAAGATCAAACAACACAACCCATGCAACCAACGGTTGATAAACAAATTAATAAATCAGAACTAGTTAATTCTATTAATAGATTACAGACTGCTATAGATTCTGCCGATGTTAGCGATAAAACGAAATCTACTATAGAAGAAGCAAAATTAGAATTAACTTCAGCAAAATCTTTAGAACAAAGTTCAACAACTACTCAAGAAGAGATAAATAGAAAAGTGGTAGAACTAAAAAATAAAGCTTTCGTTTTAGAAAGTATGAAAAAAGCTACTTCCGATAAAAAAGAGGAAAAAGTAAATAAAAATAATGATCCTCGAAATGGAAAAGTTATTCCAGGAAAAGGGGAAAGTGGATTTAGAGCACCCGAAACTCAAACTAACAATGATGTAGCAGTTGACGGAGGAAAAATTACAGCAAGTGGTTCTATATCTACAGAACCTAGAATGGGTAGTTTTAGTGGAGTTAATAATATTACTTATAACTTAAAATTCAAGGATGGAGCTTATAAACAAGGAGATAAATTTTCACTTACATTTGAAGAATTAGGAAATGGAGATAGCTTGCCTAAAGAATTAAGTAAAGACGGCAAAGTTTTTGCAAAGTTAAAGGAAACAAAAGAGTTATATAATCAGCGTTATGGAAAAAATGGAACACAGAATAAAACATCTTTTTGGGCACAACGTGATGATTCTGTATCTTTAGAAGAAAAAGAAGCAGGACATTTTCAAAATAGAGGGACTAAAACACAATTTATTTATGAATTCACTTCAGCCATTGAGAGTTTAACTGATGTAACATTTAAAGGTTCTATTAATAATTATAGTTTACGTTATCCACAAATCAGTGAAGACAAAGAAGTGACAAGTAAGATTCTTGTTAATGATCAACCTGTTGTTGAGAAAAAATATATCATGAATAAAACTAATATCGAAGTTGATAAAGAAAGTAATGCACCTTCAGTACTTTCAACTACAGGTAGTATGGATATTAGTGAAAACGGAGAATTATTATCTCACAATGAAGAGTTCAGACTCGCATCTAACAAGTATGAATATGATACAGGTACAACCATAAAAATTAAATTAAAAAACAAGAATCTAAATAAATTTGCTAAAATTGGAAATTTTAATCCTGCTAAAGCAAATGTCCAAAATAACATTACAACTGCTAACTCAAAAGTTAATGAAAATGGAGTTATTTTAAAAGAACCTCGAGGTGATGTTTACTTCCAAGTGACTAATTTAACAGAAGATGAAGTAACGGTTAAAATAGTAAAAGGTAAGGCTAGTAAAGGAATATTATATAAAGTGGACTGGGCAGCGTTAGGTGTATCACGTGAACCAGTGAAAGATACTTTAAAACTTTATCACAGTGACACTAAAAAATTTGGTCCAACAGAAGAAGAAATTACTGTTACAAGAGATGGTGAAGAAGGAAACTTAAATGGTCAGTTTTCACCAACAATGACATTTGAATGGATATATCCGAAAAAAAATACATTCGATACTAATGGTACATGGTTAGCAGATTATTTAGAACTTGGAAATGTTGCGATGCGTTATGTTAATGCTGCGAATAATAATTCAATATTAAAAGCAAAATCTATCGTTAAAGATGGAACAGCAGAGGTAGATAAATTTGCAACTAGTGCTCCAGAAAAAGATTTTACAGAAGCAAATGTAGCTACAGAGACTAACAATACTACAAAGAAAGTAGAAACTCAAAATGGAAACATAAAAACAACAACAGCTACTGCGCCATATATTATTAAAGGAGCAGACAACAAATATTACATATTTAAAGAATATGTGACTAAAAATAGTCCTTACAATAGAACATCGACAAGTGGTACAGTATATGATGCTGTTTCAAATATTGTAGCAGCATATGATGAAGCCAAATATGGTAAAGTAACTGTAAAATATGTTAAGTCTAATGATACTTCATCGGTAATTAAAGAAAATGTTTTAAAAGATGGAACAGCAAAATTAGAAAATATTGTTGGAAATAATTATTCAGTAACTCCAGATGAAGAATTTACAGAAAATGGAGTTGTATATAAGTTAGTTAAAACGGATTTACCAAATAATTCTTCAGGAACGCTAACTGAAAATCCTATCGAAGTTATATACAAATATGTAGCTAAAAATCAAAAAGCTAATGTAGTAGTTAAAACTACTGACGGTAAAAGTACAACTACAGTTGAATTAACAGGAGAGCCTGGAACATCTTTACCGAATAGTAACGAGATTGTTAATAAAATTAAAGAACTTAAAGGAAAAGGATATGAAATAGAAAGTGATTCATATAATATAAATGGAGTTCACCCTAACTTTGATGATCAAGAGGATACTGTGGCAGGAGTTTCTAAACCTTCTCAAACTTTTGAGATTGTTCTAAAACCTAGAATCGTTGAAGTACCTTCATCAACACCTCATGAAAAAGACAGTCCAGTAGATCCAAATGGAGAAACTCCTGAGCTTAAATGGCCTGAGGGACTGGCTGAATCCGATTTAAATACATCAGCAAAACGAGTAATTTCTTATGTGAAAAAAGAATCAGATACAGAAGCTGAAGAAAAAGCGAAAGACGATACAATTCAGAAAGTATCATTCACAAGAAAAGCGAGCGTTAATCTTGTTACTAAAGAAGTAACTTATACTGATTGGGAAAGTCCAAATAAATCATGGAATAAAGTCGAGGTAGGTGTTCTACCTGGATATATTGCAGATAAAAAAGAAATTCCAGCTAAAGAAGTAGCAACTCCAGATAAAAATACTAAAGTGATTCCTGATGAAACTGAAAAAGTTACTTATACGAAGATTGGAAGCTGGATTCCAGTTGATCCAACAAGTGGTAAAGATGGAGAACCAATTCCATTCCCTAATGATCCAAACGATCCAACGAAAACAGGAGAAATTACGCAAATTATTCCTCATAAAGATGGATATACTCCGAAAGATGGAAATGGAACACCATTAGAACCAGTAAATCCTGCAAATCCAGAACAAGGATATAAACCACCGAAAATTACAGATCCAAAAGCAAATATCAAGATTACTTATGAAAAAGACGATCAAAAAGCAAAAGTTAAATTTGTTTCAGTAGACCCAAAAACTCAAACAGAAACTGAATTAACTGAGCATGCATTAACGCTTACTGGTAAAACAGGTGAAATAATTCCTGAAAGTGATGTACAAACTCGTATTGATGTACTGAAATCAATGGGGTATGATATTGTAGATAATCCGTTTGATAAAGATCCAGTATTTGATACTAAAAAAGATACGGATGGAAATATAAGTCAAGAATTTACGATTAAAGTAAAACCACGTGTATCAACTGCAAAAACGGTGTACGTAGTTGAAGGTGATAAACCATCTTCTGAAAAAATAGGAGAAGCTGTAACACCTGGTAAAGACGGTAAAGTTACTAATCCTGATGTAAGTAATATTTCGACAGAAGGAAAAGCAGGTCAAGAGATTAAAGTTTCAGTAACAGTAACTTATGGAGCAAATCAATTTAAACGTGATGAATCGGTTGAAGTGACTGTGAAAGTTCTACCAAAACCATCACCAAAAGGGGTTACGGTCTTAAACGGAACACCAAATGAAACTTTAATTGATGCGATCCGAGCAAGCGTTAAAAAAGCAATAGATGGATTGACAAATGTTCCTAAAGGTGTAACTCCATTCATAACAGATGATGCTATCGTCACTCCAAAAACTGATAAAAACGGTCAACAAACTCCAGTAACAGTAACAATTAAATATAGAGATAATGCTACAGGAAAAGTTATTGATGATGTCTCTGTTAACGTGGATGTTCCTGTTAATGTAGTTGGTTCAACTCCAACATCTAAAGTAGTATTTGAAGGAGATGAAATTACAGCTAAGGATATAACTGACGCTGTTACTCCTGGTGAAAATGGAACTAAAGGTGAGCCTAAAGATTTAGCAAAAGATATTACAGCTAAACCAGGTGTGAAAGAAGTCACTGTGCCAGTGACTTACACAGATCAAAATGGAGAAACTTTAATAGAACCAGTAAAAGTTAAAGTAATAGTTCTTCCAAAACCAACACCGAAAGGTATAATTGTTGCTAAAGATAGTGATAAAGAAAAAGCAAAAGAAAAAGTTCTTGCTAAGGCAAAAGAATCAATCGAAGACAGTGAATTTAAAGGAAAACTTCCAGCAAATGTTACGAATGTAAGTATTGGTGAAAATGTAGAAAATCCAGATTTATCAGATAATACAGATGTAAATGTTACAGTAAAATATATTGTTGACGGAGAAGAAAAAACAACCGTTATTAAAGTTCCTGTGACAGTTGTAGAGGGAGTTCCTCAAATTGTTCCAGTTGATGAAAATAACAAACAACCAAATCCAGAAAACAGTATTGACAAAACTGAATATCCAGATGGTTCAACATTTGAATATGATCCAAAAACTCCAATTGATACTACAACACCTGGAGATTACAAAGTAAATGTAATTGTTAAAGATAAAGAGGGTAATCCTATTGTGGAAGTTCCCGCAACAGTACGTGTTGTAGAAAGTTATCCGCAATTTGTGTCTGTTGATAAAGATAACAAACAACCAAATGCGGAAGGAAGTATAGATCCTAAAGCATTCCCTAAAGGTACAGAGTTCTCTTATGAAACTCCAGTAGACACATCGACACCAGGAGAGAAAGATGTCGTAGTAGTAGCTAAAATTGGAGATAAAGTTATTACGAAAATACCGGCTAAAATAGTAGTTGTAGAGCCTAAAACTCAATATGTAGCAGTAGATAAAAATAATAAACAACCTGATGCTTCTAAAAGTATTGACCCTGAACAATATCCAGATGGAATAACATTTAAATATAAAGCTCCAGTAGATACAAAAACACCAGGAGAAAAAGATGTAATAGTAGAAGCAAAAGATGGAGACGATACTCTAGTAGAAGTCCCAGCGAAAGTAAAAGTTGTTGAAGGAAAAGAACAACTAATACCAGTAAATCCAACTGAAAAACCACAAGCAAAAGACAGTATTACTCCAGGTGATTATCCAGAAGGTTCTACATTTGAATACAAAGTTCCTGATGGAGAAACTGAGCCGTTTGATGCAACAACTATTGGAGATAAACCAGTAACAGTAGTTGTAAAAGATAAAAATGGAAAAGTATTGGTGGAAGTCCCAGCTACAATTAAAGTTGTTGAAGCAAAACCTACACCAATTGAAACACCGGTAACAAATACACCGATAACAAAAGATGATATTGCTAAATATATTAAAGTGCCAGAAGGTGGAAAAGTTACGAAAGTAGAAAATATTCCAGACTTAACAACACCAGGTAAGAAAAATCCTGTTAAAGTTACAGTTACCTTACCAAATGGAAAAACAACTATAGTAGAAGTACCGGTAAATGTAACACCTGTTAAACCAATAGAAACACCGGTGACAACAACACCATTAACACCGGAAGACTATACTAAAGGAATTGTGATTCCAGAAGGTGGAAAAGTAACGAATGTAGAAAATATTCCAGACTTAACAACACCAGGTAAGAAAAATCCTGTTAAAGTTACAGTTACCTTACCAAATGGAAAAGTAGTTACAGTAGAAGTACCAGTAAATGTAACACCTGTTAAACCAATAGAAACACCGATGACAACAACACCATTTACACAGGAAGACTACACTAAAGGTATTAAGATTCCAGAGGGTGGAAAAGTAACAAAAGTAGAAAATATACCAGATTTAACAACACCAGGTAAAAAAGATCCAGTTAAAGTGACAGTA